>DAOSXE010000006.1 GCA_035380285.1 bacterium
CCTCCGGCGACCTGGCGTTCGACGACGTCCGCGTCACCGGGCCCATCAGCCCCACCCCCACGCCCTCGGCCACACCCACACCCACCCCCACCGCTTCCACGACCCCGTCCCTCACCCCGACCGCGACCCCGACGCCCAGCGCCACCCCCACGCCCTCGGCCACGCCCACCGCCCGCAAGACCCCGACGCCGTCGGCGACACCGACCCCGTCGGCCACGCCCACGCCCAGCGCCACTCCGACGGCTACGCCCAGCGCCACCCCCACCTCCAGCGTTACCCCGACACCCTCGGCCACGCCCACGGCCAGCGTCACTCCCACACCCAGCGCCACCCCGACCCCGTCGGTTACACCCACTCCATCCGTGACTCCCACAGCTTCGATAACGCCTACGCCCTCGGTCACCCCAACGCCTTCGGTCACGCCCTCGCCTACCGTGACCGCCTCCATCACCACGACCCCCACGTGCACTCCCACGCCTTCGGTGACCCCGACCCCGAGCAAGACCCCAACACCTTCGGCTACACCCACGCCCAGCGCCACCCCCACGGTCACTCCCACGCCGTCCGTCACCCCCACCCCGATCACCCCGACTCCTTCCCCCTCCCCGATTATCCCCACGCCTTCCATGACCCCGACCGTCACCCCGACGCCTTCGGTCACGCCCACCCCGAGCGTAACTCCGACGCCATCGGTGACGCCCACACCCAGCGGCACGCCGACCCCGTCGGTTACCCCCACCCCCTCGGCCTCGCCCACGCCCTCGGCTACCAGCACCCCGAGTATTACTCCGACGCCCAGCATTACCCCCACGCCTTCGGCCACTCCGACTTCAACCGCGACTCCGACTCCCTCGGTCACCCCCACTCCCAGCGTCACTCCGACCCCGTCGGTGACGCCCACGCCCAGCGCCAGCCCGACTTCCTCGATCACCCCGACCCCGAGCGTTACGCCCACGCCCAGCGCCACCCCCGCCACGTCGCCCACGCCTTCGGCCTCGTCCACCCCGACGGCGGCCAGCCCCTCGCCCACTCCTTCGCCGCGGGCGACGGTTCCCTACCTGGCCGTGGGCGGCGACGATTATGACGGGGACGGCACCACCGATATCGCCCTCTGGCGGCCGATCTCGGGGAAGTGGCTCTACAAGGCCAGCGGCAGCGGCCTCACCGTCACGCAGAAATGGGGATCTTCCATCGACGTGCCCGTTCCCGGGGATTACGACGGCGACGGGACCGTCGACCTGGCCTACTTCCGACCGCCGCTGGGCATGTGGTACGTGCGCGGGCTGACCAATTTCTCGTGGGGGGGCACCGGCGACATCCCGCTCCCCGGGGATTACAGCGGCAACGGCACGATCGAACCCGCCTTCTGGCGCCCCAGCGAGGGTAAGTGGTACATCCTCCCCGATCCCGACGATCCCGGGACCGGCTACGAGATCCAGTGGGGTCTGGGTTCGGCCGGCGACATTCCCATCCCCGGGGATTACGACGGCGACGGTTCCGAGGATTTCGCGGTCTACCGCCCCAAGATCGGCGGCTGGCTCGTCCACGATATCTACCGCCTGCGCTGGGGGGTGGCCTCCGACCTGCCCCGGCCGATGGATTACGACGGCGACGGCGTGACCGACCGCGCGGTCTGGCGCCCGGGCGTCCAGACCTGGCTCATCGACGGAGCCGCCAAAGTCAGGCTGGGAGCGGCCACGGACTGGCCCGTGACCGGCGATTTCGACGGGGACATGGTCAGCGACATCGGTATCTTCAGACCCGCCAGCGGGATCTGGTTCATCCGCTACGACGCGGTCACCACCGAGACGGTCAACTTCGGCCTGAACGGCGACGAGCCGGTGGTCGGCCGGCCCTATTAACCGGCCGCCTTCCCTACTCCCCCCGATGACGGGAACGCCCGTTGCGGTGCGTTGCGCTCCGTGTTACCTTTAAGAGAAACCGGAGAGCATCTGATGAAAATCCCGTATTCGTCTCTTATACTGGCCGCAGCCGTGATCGTGGGCGCCATCCCCGGCCCTGCGGGAGCGACCGCGACCAGGATCAGCGTCATGGCCGCCAACATCACTTCCGACGGACAAAAATACGGCCCCCCCGGAATCCGCTGTTTCCAGGGCCTGGCCCCCGACATCGTCCTCATCCAGGAGTTCAACCCTCCCGACGGGCAGACCCTGGAGCAGTTCGTCATGACCGCCTTCGACTCCTCCTTCGAATTCTACTGCGAACCCACCGGGAGCATCCCCAACGGGATCATCAGCCGCTACCCCATTCTCTCTTCCGGCTACTGGACCGACAGCCAGGTCCCCGACCGCAACTTCGTCTGGGCCGTGCTCGACATCCCCGGGGAGATCGACCTGCAATGCGTCAGCGTTCATCTTAAAAGTGAAGAAAGCGGCACCCAGAACATCGAGGCCAACGCCATCAAGGACTACGTCGCCGCCAACTTCGACCCCGACCAGTACATCGTGGTCGGGGGCGACCTCAACACCTCCTCCGAGGGCGCTTCCGCCATCGGCACCTTCGACACCTTCCTCAACGCCAGCAACCACCGGCCTCGTGACCAGGAAGGTGATAAAGACACCAATGAAAATCGAAACGCACCCTACGACTGGGTGATGCCCAACGCCCTCCTGGACGCCCGCAACACCGGGGTGGTCTTCCCTTCCCGGACCTACAACGACGGGCTGGTCTTCGATTCCCGGGTCTTCACCCCCCTCTCGGAAGTCTCCCCGGTCCAGGAAGGCGACTGCCAGCAGTTTCAGCACATGCCGGTGATGAAGTGCTTCAACATCCCCGTCACCACCCCCACCCCCGCTCCCTCGCCCTCGCCGCGGCCGACCATCGCCCCCCCCTACCTCCTCGACGAGGGTTTCGACGGCTACCAGACCGGGACCCGGCCCGCGGGCTGGACCTTCACCGGCTGCGGCCAGGACTCCGACACCTACCTGGAGACGGGCTATTACGGGCGAACCGCGCCCTCGCTCAAGCTGGACGGCGACGGGGACCGGATCGAAACCTCCGCCTTCGCCGGGCCCCGGCAGCTGACGTTCTGGTACCGCGGGGTTTCCGCCGGAGGCGGCGACGCCCTGGCATTGGAAGAGTTCTACGGCGCTTCCTGGCAGGCGATCGAGACCCTCTACTACCTCCCGGAAGGTGGAGACCAGAGCGGCCCCTGGGACTTGAACCCCTCCACTTCCCAGCTCCGCTTCACCTTTTATCGGACCTCCGGGGCCCTGGCTTTCGACGACGTCGCGGTCAACGCCATCGTCATCACCCCCTCCCCGACCGCCAGCCCGCCCCCCACCACGAGCCCCACCGCCAGCCCGGTCCCCACCGCAACCGCCGTTCCCACCTGCACTCCCCCTTCCAGCCCGACCCCATCGTCTACCCCAGCCCCCACCCCGACCCCGCCGCCGCGGCGTGCGGTGGCCGGCGACTACACCGGCAACGGGACCACCGATGTCGCCCTTTTCCGGCCCTCGTCCGGGCTCTGGCTGATCCGCGGCTTCACCCGGGCCTACTTCGGCGCCGGCACCGACTCCCCGGTGCCCCGCGACTACGACGGCGACGGGGCCTGGGAGATCGCCGTCTTCCGCCCCGCCAGCGGCAAGTGGGCGGTTGCGGGCGGAGCCACCGCCTACTATGGGGCGGCCTCCGACGTCCCCGTTCCCGGCGATTACGCCGGCAACGGCACCGACGCGATCGCGGTCTTCCGTCCGTCGATCGGGAAATGGCTGGTCCGGGGCTCGACCGGGGTCTATTACGGGTCGTCCTCGGACCGGACGGTGCCGGCGGACTACGACGGAGACGGATCCGTCGAGGTCGCCGTATTCCGTCCGTCGATCGGAAAGTGGCTGATCCGGGGCGGTAGCGGGGTGTATTTCGGCGTCTCCGCCGACCAGACCGTGGCCGCCGATTACAACGGCGACGGCTCCGCCGATATCGCCGTCTTCCGGCCGAACAGCGGGCGCTGGTTGGTGCGGGGAGGGGCCAGCGCCTACTTCGGCCTCTCCACCGACACCCCGGTCCCGGGGGATTTCAACGGGGACGGGTCCGCCGATTTCGCCGTCTTCCGGCCGGACAGCGGCAAATGGCTGATCCGGAACCTGAGCGCGGTTTACTACGGCGTTTCGACCGACGTTCCGGTCGTCCGTTAAGCCCTCCCCGGCCGAGGAAAGGGATCGAACGGGCGCGGGAGAATCAGCTCTGAAGCGCCTGGTCGAGCAGGGCCGCGAGTTGATCGCGGCCGACCGCGCCGATCTGGCGGTCGACCTCGGCGCCGCCCTTGAAGACGATCAGGGTGGGGATGCTCATCACCCCGTAGGAAGCCGCAATCTGAGGGTTCTCGTCGACGTTGACTTTACCCACCCGGGCCCGGCCTTCGTAATCCTGGGCCAGGGCCTCGATAGTAGGACCCACCATCCGGCAAGGCCCGCACCAGGGTGCCCAGAAATCCACCAGAACCGGAATCGGAGACTCCAGAACCTTCTCGCGGAAGTTACCGTCATTGAATTCGAGCGCCATGACAACCTCTCCTCGATTTAGAGTTAACGATTAAGGTGCTCCCGGGCGGCGATCGCCGCGACCGCGCCCTCTCCACATGCGATCGTGATCTGCCTAAGGTTCCCGGAGCGGATATCCCCGGCGGCGAAAATACCGGGCACCGACGTTTCCATCATGGCGCCGGTCACCACCCGGCCGGTTTCGTCCAGGTCCAAGAGGCCGCCCAACCAGGCCGTATTCGGCTCGTGCCCCACATATTCGAAGATGCCGCTCACCGCCTCATCCCATTCCCGGCCGGTCTCCCGATCCCTCAGGCGGATGCCCTCCACCTTCTTCTCGCCGAGAACGGCGACGGGGACCGCCCCCAGTGCCGTTTCGATCCGGGGATACTCCCCCAAACGTTCCTGGAGCAGGCGGGAACCCCGGAACTCTTGCCGCCGATGAACCAGCAGTACCCGGGAAGCGAACCTGGTCAGGAACATCGCCTCTCCCAGGGCGGCGTCGCCGCCTCCGATCACGGCCACGGACTTATCCTTGAAGAACGGGCCGTCGCAGGTGGCGCACCACGACACCCCCCGTCCGGCCAGTTCGTTTTCCCCGGGGATGCCCAGCCGCCGGGGACGGCTGCCGGTCCCGAGAATAACCGCGGAGGCGCGGAGATTCCTCCGCGAAGTCCGGATGCTGAATCCGGGCGACCCCGCCGAGAGCTCCAAAACTTCCTCGTTTTCCGCCAATTCGGCGCCGAATTCCCGGGCCTGCTCCGCGAATTTCAGCGCCAGCTCCGCTCCGGCCGCTCCCCCGGGGAAACCGGGATAGTTTTCGATCAGGGCGATGTTGACCGGTTCCCCTCCGCAGAGGCCTTTCTCGATCACGACCGTCCGAAAACGGTCGCGGCCGGCGTACACCGCGGCCGCGAGGCCGGCCGGCCCCCCGCCGACGACGGCGATATCGTATTCGTTGCCGCTCATTAGTTTTTCCAGGGGTGTTTCTTCCTTGAAAACGGTCATGGTAGCATTTCCAGGAAAGGATGGAAACCTCCGGGAAGCCAAAAAATTGACGCCGGAAGCGGGACAAACGAATATGATGCAGCCTCGTCCATGAGAACGTTGCCAGGCCATCACCATCGACCCAGTGGGAGAACGGGGATCGGGATCCTCCTGATGGCGGGGACCGTCATCCTCTGGGGAGTACTGCCGTTTTTCCTCAAAGCCCTGCTCGCCCAGATGGGAGCCATGACCATATCCTGGTACCGCTTCCTGATAGCGGCCGGCCTGCTGTACCTGTTCATCGCCCGCAGACGGGGACCGGGATTCCCCTTGGAGGTACTGAAGGGGCCGCCGCTGCTGCTGGCGGGGGCGGCCCTGGGCCTGGCCGGCAATTACATGACCTACGTCCTCGCCTTGAAGTACGTCGGGGCCGCCGTCGCCATCGTCGTCATCCAACTGGGACCGTTCTTCATGCTCCTGGGAAGCTTGGTTGTTTTCCGGGAACAATTTTCCGTCCGGCAGTGGATCGGCGCAGCGGTGCTCTTCGGAGGTATGGCCTTGTTCTTCAACCGGGACCTGCCCGCCGTCTTCCTCCCCGGTACCGCCACCGGAACCGGCGTGGCGATCCTGGTGGCATCGGCGCTGTTTTGGTCCGTATATTCCCTGGCGCAGAAACAGCTCCTGAGCCGATTCCCTTCCCAGGAGATCATGTGGTTCATCTACTGCGCGGGGGCCCTGCTGCTCCTGCCCCTGGCGTCTCCTGGGGAGATATTCCGCCTGAACCCGACCGGGCTGCTGCTCCTGGGGTTCTGCGCCGCCAACACGCTGGTGGCTTACGGCTTCTTCGCCGAAGCGCTGGAACACCTGGAAGCTTCTCGGATCAGCGTGGCCGTGACGCTTTCCCCCCTGGTCACCCTGGCGGTAGCCTGGGCGGCCGCGAAAACGATTCCGGGGTTGCTGCCGCCGGAGCCGCTCTCTCCCTCCAGCCTGCTCGGGGCCCTCATGGTCGTGGGCGGATCCATCCTCGCGGCCGCCGGGGGCACCAGGTCCCCCGACTTCCGCCGCTGATTCCCTCCCGCTCAGCCGGCGACCAGCAGGAGAATCCGGATGAGCGCTCCGTACCCGGCCCGGAAGGGGAAAAACGCCAGGTTCATCAGCCCCGGGATCAACCAGGCCGCGATCATGAAGACCAAAAACGCCTGAAACCCGCGGGCCTGCAGGGAAGCGTACCACCGCCGGGCCTCGCCCCGGAGGAAATAACCCAGTATCCAGGAACCGTCCAGGGGCGGGATCGGCAAGAGGTTGAAATTGGCGAGGATGAGATTGATCTGCACCACCCTCAGAAGCAGTGGGATTACCGCTCCCGGCAGCCCCGACGGCGAATGCCTTCCCAGAACCAGAACCGGGAGGCAGAGCAGGAAAGCGGCCAAGGCCAATAGAATATTGGCTCCCGCTCCCGCGAACGAGACCTTGACGTGATCCCGCTGGCCTCCCCGCAGACGGTAGGGGTTGACCGGGACCGGCTTGGCCCCCCCGAAGATGATTCCCGGCCCATGAAGCAGGGCGGACTGAAGGGCGAGAAACGCGGGGAGAAACAGGGTCATGAAGGGATCGATGTGGGGCAACGGGTTCAGCGTCAGCCGGCCGGCGTCCCGGGCGGTGGAATCGCCGCACTTCAGCGCCACCCAGCCATGGGCGATTTCGTGGATAATCACCGAAAAAATAAGGATGATCAGATTGGTTGCGATCTCGATAACCATGCTTCGGCTCCGCGGGGGCAACTATACCAGTTCGAGAGCTCCCTGAACACGTGCAAATACCTCCGTACGGCAAAAGCCGTCTTGCTTCGCACCGCTCCCGGCGCTATCATCGGCCATGATCCGGTTGGCCTTGAAAACCCGATCATACCTGGAAATGCTCACGGTCCTGGGGGTGATGGTCGTCCTCACCCCCTTGACCCAGAGCCGCGAAACACCGCTGGCCGATTTCATCCTTTCCTTTTCCTTCCTCCTGCTTCTTGTCGCCAGCCTGCAGACCGTATCCACGCGCGGGATCAAGCCCCGCTCGAAATGGGTCCGGGGGGGAATATACGGCGCCGCCGGCATCGCTCTGATATTGGACATCGGAGACCTCATCTTCGGGCGCCAGCATACCCCGGACATGCCCTGGCTGCGGGGGCTGAGCACCGCCTGCTACGCGGTCCTGCTCGGCGCCGTCTGTTGCGTGATCGTCAAGGACCTGTTTTCCGGGAAAAAGGTCTCCGTCGATAAAATCTACGGCGCGATCAGCGTCTACCTGCTGATCGGAATGTTCTGGGTCTGCCTGTACAGCCTTCTCTGCCTGGCCGATCCCATGGCCATAACCTACGCGGATGGGTCCCGGGTCAACGCTTACGGAACCATCATTTATTTCAGCTTCACCACCATCGCCACCGTGGGGTACGGCGATATCATTCCCCGCTCCCAGATCGCCATGACCCTGAGCAACCTGGAAGCGGTGACCGGCCAGATGTTTCTGGCCGTGGTCGTCGCCCGGCTGGTGGGATATTATATCGCCCAGTCTAGGGACCAGGCGCCGGACACGACGAACTGATTTTCCGGACTTGACTCTTTTTTTTACCGCGGTAGTATACCTACCGGTAGGTATACATGGAAATCGCTCCACAGACCAGGGAAACCATTCTCAAAGCGGCCCTGCAGGTTTTCACCAGTCGGGGTTTCGCGGGGGCCTCGATGCGCGAGATCGCCGAATTGAGCGGCGTGACCAAGCCCACCATTTATTACTATTTCGCCAACAAGGAAGAACTCTACCGCTACCTGGTGCGAACCATCCTGGATGACTTCAACGACAAGGTGGTGGCGGTAGCCTCGGGGACCGGCGCGCCCGGCCGCAAGCTGCTGGATGTCGCCCGGCTGCACATGAATTCCTGCCAGGAATTTCCCGATTACATCAAGCTGTTCATCATGGCGATCTACCGCCTGGATTCCTACGCTCCCCCCACCGATATCGCCCAGTACGGGAAACGCGGCATCGATTCCATCGCCGCTATCGTTCGGGAAGGTATCGATTCGGGGGCCTTCAGGGAGGTCGACCCCGTCAAGGCGACGTTACATCTCCTCGGGGCCCTGCATATGCAGGAGTTGCTCGTCATGAAACGGCACCATGACTATCTGACCCTGCCGGCCGCGACTCCCGAGGAACTGATAGGGCTCTTCCTGGAAGGAATCGCGCGACGATGAAAATAGCGCTGACGATCGGACTCTGTCTCCTGGTCGGGAGCGCCGGAAGAGCTGCGATCGCCCCCGCCCCCTCCCCCACCGTCCCGGTCTATACCCTCGCCGATTGCCTGGAAATGGCGTACGAGCGAAACGCTCAGATCGAAACCGCCGCCGAAGAGATGGAAGCTGCCGGCGGCATCCGGCTGCAGGCGATCTCGGACGCGGTCCCCCACCTCAGCGGAGACGCATCCTACACCTACCTCGACCGGATTCGATATTACGAATCCGGAGACGAGACTCTTCCCGTCAACCGGCACGACAACTACCACGTCGGGTTGACGCTGGAACAAAGCGTCTACCAGGGCGGCCGCGTCATCGCGGGGATCAGGGCGGCGGACCTGCTCAATGATTATTCCGAAGTCTACCTCGCGGAAACCCGGATGGACGTCGCTTACCGGGTAAAGGAGTTTTTCTATCTCCTCCTCCAGCAGGAGGAGGTGGCTCGGATCCGGCGCGACACCGTCAAGCACATGACCGATTACCGGGATACCGCGGAAAACAAGTTCGAACAGGGGACCATATCGGAGTTCGACCGTATCACCGCCGAGGTAAAACTGGCCAACTCCGTTCCGCCGATGATCCAGGCCGAAAACCAGACCGATATCTACAAGACGTCGCTGGCCCGCGAATTGGGGCTGAGCGAGCAAACCTTCGGCGTACACGGCCGGTTGGAGTACGTCGATTTCGACGTCCCCCTGGAGTCTCTCAACATTCTGGGTAAAGAATACCGGCCTCTTTTAAAACAAATGCGGTTGATGGAGGAGATGAGGGAACAGGAAGTCAACGCCGCCCGCGCCGGTTACCAGCCCAGCGTTTCGCTTTTCGCTTCCTGGGTGGGGGATTATCCCGACGACGAGACCCCGCCCGAAAGCGATTTTCAAAACGAATGGTTCGCCGGCGCTCGGCTCACCTGGCACCTGTTCGACGGCCTTAAAACCCCGGGCAAGGTCGCCGAGGCCCGAGCGCGGCTGAACCAGGCCCGGATCGCTTCCAGCGACGCCGAGCGCACGGTGCTGCTGGCCATCAAGCAGGCGTACCTGGATACGCTGGCCTCGAGGAAGGCCCTGGAGAGCCAGAAGGAAACGGTGGCGCAAGCGGAAAAAGCCTATCAGATCGCCAAGATCCGCTGGGATAACGGAATCAGCACCTCCCTGGAGCTTACCGACGCCGAGCTGAACCTGTCCGAAGCCCGGGTCATGTTCGAACAATCTCTGGCCTACTACCGGATTTCCCTGGCCGCGATAGAGCGTTCCGTCGGAGTTCCCCTGGAGGAAATGAAGCGGGTCGGCCCCAGCGGTGGCCGGGCGCCAATGGAGAGAGGAGATTCGGGTGAATAAAATCGTTGTTGTTATCGGTTTGCTGGCCGTTGTGGTCGTGCTGGGCGTTCTGGTCGGCGGCCGCATCCGGCAGAAAAACCGGATGCAGCCGGCGCCCACCATCGAAGAACTGCAGAGCGGTTCCGGTTACCCGGTCCGCGTCGCCGGGGCGGCACGGGAGGATATCGACGATCTGATCGAGGTGGACGGAACGGTGGAACCCGACCGCAAGGCGGTACTGGTCTCGCGATACGACCGGCTGATCGAAAGCATATCCGTCGACGAAGGCGATCCGGTGGCCGCCGGCGACGTCCTCGTTGTCCTCGAGCACAAAGCCGTGGAATTACGGGTCGAGGCCGAGCAAGCGGCTCTGGACGAGGCCGAGAAGAACCTGACCCGGGCCCGGGCCCTCTACAGTTCGGGGGCCATTTCCCGGCAAGACCTCGACCGGAGCGAAGTAGCGACGGACCGCATGAAGGCCTCCCTGCAGGAAAACCGGGAAGAGCTGGAGAATATGTATCTCGCCTCGCCTCTCACGGGGTTTGTCTCCCGCCGGTACCGGGAACCGGGAGAGCTGTCGGGGGTCGGGGAACCGCTCCTGGAAATCGTCGATATCGACCGGGTCGAGGTGCATTGCCGGATCTCCGAACAATTGATCGCCGGCATCCGCCGGGGACAGAACGTCAAGGTGCGTTTCGACGCTTACCCGGAAAAAACCTGGGAGGGGACGGTCGACACCATTAACCCCACCGCCAACTCGATCAGCCGCCTCTTCACGGTCAAGATCGGCCTGAACAACCGCGAACACCTCCTGCGCCCCGGCATGTACGCTCGGACCTCGATCGTCCGTGAAATCCACGAGCAGGCGGTTCTGATCCCCCGAAGCGCCCTGGTCAGGAATGAGGAGGGCGAGTCCGGAGTCTTTCTGGTCTGCGCCGGGAACTCCGCGCATTTCCAGCCCGTGCGCACGGGCATCGTCGCCCGGGAAATGGTCGAAATCCTGGGAGGCATGGACGGAGACTGCTTGGTCGTAGTCGAAGGACAGGACAAGCTCGCGGACGGCGCAACCGTCAAGGTGATCGCCGCGGACGAAAGCGGAGAGGAATAACCGTGTTTCTCTCGAACCTCGCCATCAACCGCCGGGTACTGACCCAGGTCATCATCCTCATCTTCGTCATCCTGGGGCTGGTCGGCTACCTGGACAGCCCGGTCGATCTTTTCCCCAAAGTCGATATCCCCTGGGTGAGCGTCGCCACCATCTACACCGGAGCCGGTCCACGGGAGATCGAAACGCTCGTGACCAAGCCCCTCGAGGAGGAGTTGAGCACCGTCGAGGGGCTGAAACACATAACCTCCCGTTCCGAGGAGGGCCTTTCCATCATCGCCCTCGAATTCGAACTGGGAATCGACACCGACGCCGCCGCCGCCGATGTCAGGGACAAGGTGGCGTTGGCCGAACCCGATCTTCCCGAAGACGCGGAGAAACCGCTGGTCAGCAAGTTCGACCTCAACGCCATGCCGATCATGTCCCTGGCGGTGTCGGGGAACCGGCCGCCCCAAGAGCTTTACCTCCTGGCCGACAACAAGATCCGTTCCGCCATTTCCCGGGTCAGGGGGGTGGCCAACGCCGACATCATCGGGGGCCAGGAACGTGAGATCAGGATCGCGGTCGACCAGAAGAGACTCAACGCCCTGCACCTGCGGTTCGACGACATCTTCTCCGCGATCAGGCAGGCGAACCTGGAACTCCCTTCGGGCCATATCACCGAGGCCAGCAACGAGTTCACGATCCGTCTGGCCGGGAAGATCGAGGAGTTGGAGGAATTCCGCAAAATCCCGATCATCACCAAGGAAGGAGAGACCATCCGCCTGGAGGATATCTGCGAAATCGAAGATACCGTCAAGGAGGTCCGGGAGCTCGCTCGTTTCCAGGGCAAGCCCTCGCTCGGAATCCTGATTCAGAAGCGATCCGACGCCAACACCATCGGCGTAGCCGACGGGATATATAGGACCATCCGCGACCTCAAGCGCCTGCTGCCGAGCGACATCGAAATCGAAGTCTCGACCGACAACTCCGTGTTCATCCGCAACTCCCTGGGCGAGGTCACGAACAACATCGTCATGGGGATCGTCCTGACCGCGGTGTGCCTCTTTTTCTTCCTCCATAATTTCCGCAGCACCCTGATTATCGCGGTCGCGATGCCCACCAGCATTATCTGCACATTCTTCCTGGTTTATCTTTTCGGCTTTTCCATCAATATGCTGAGCATGTCCGGTCTGGCCCTGGCCGTGGGGATACTGGTGAACAACGCCATCCTCGTCCTGGAGAACATCCATCGCTACCTGGAGATGGGAAAGGACCGGGTCACCGCCGCCAAGGTCGGGACTTCCGAAATCGCCGCCGCCGTCGCCTCCACCACCTTGACCAACATCGTCGTATTCCTGCCGGTCGCTTTCATGCAGAGTATCGCCGGGCAGTTTTTCCGCCAGTTCGCCATGGTGATCGTATTTTCCACCATCTTTTCGCTCTTTATCTCCTATACCCTCACTCCCATGCTGGCTTCCAGGTTCCTCCGCGAAACACGGGAGAAAAAGAAGGTGTTCCAGGCCTGGGAGCGTTTTTACGACCGTCTCTCCGAAAAATACGGCCGGTTGGTCGGTACAATACTGAGAAGAAAAGCGCTGGTGATCGGCCTGACCGTGGTCGCATTCGTCCTCTCCCTTCTGCTTACGCCCCTGATCGGTTTCGAATTTTTCCCGGCAACCGACCAGGGATCGTTCAAGATCGCGGTCGAGACGCCGGTGGGAACTTCCCTTCAGGCCACCGATGCGGTGGTGCGCCGGGTAGAGGCCCTGGCCGAAAGCATCCCCGAAAAAGAAAAAATCTTCGCCATGGTCGGAAAAACATCCAGCGCCCACGGGGGGAGCACCTCGGGGATCAACCTGGGTGAAGTCGATATCGATCTCGTCGACCTGGAGGCGAGAAACCGTTCGACCGGGCAGATTATGAACTCCCTCCGGCCGCTGCTGGCGGAGATTCCCGGAGCGTCCTTCACCCTCCAGGAGACCGAACAGGGCGGCGGCGGAGGCGACAAACCGATCAAAATCGAGATCAGCGGCGATGATATCGAAACACTCAACCGGCTGGCCGCCGAAATCATGAATCTGGCGGCGACCGTTCCCGGCGCGGTCGACATCGACAGCGACTGGAGGAGCGGGAAACCGGAACTCTGGTTCCTTCCCGACCGGGAAAAAGCCGCCGAATATGGGATCACGGTAGGAGACATCGCCCGGGTACTCCGTAGCTCCTTTTCCGGAGAAGTGGCTTCCACCTACCGGGTATCAGACGACGAATTCGACATCCGGGTAAAATTGCGCGAGGGGGACCGGCGATTCCAGGAACAGGTCCGCAACCTCACCCTTCCGGCCGCCGACGGCAAACCGGTTCCCCTGACCGCCGTCTGCCGAATCGAAAACGGTGAGGGCCCCACCACCATCACCCGCAAAGACCGGAGCCGCACAGTCACCGTCTCGGCAAATGTTTCCGGGGTCTCGGCCGGAGAAGTAGGGCGGAGCCTGGGCCGGCTCATCGACGAAAAGATGACTTTCCCCGAGGGCTATTCCTACTTCTCCGGGGGGGAGATGGAGATGATCGCCAAGGAATTCGGGGAACTCATCAAAGCCCTGATCCTGGCCATCTGCCTCACCTTCCTCATGCTCGCCGGGATTCTGGAATCATGGCGTTTCCCGGTCATGATCATGCTCAGCCTGCCCCTGGCCCTGATCACGATCCTACTGGCCCTCTTTCTCACGGGGGCGACGATCAATATCATGTCGCTGATGGCCATCATCATGCTGGTCGGGCTGGTCATCAACAACACCATCGTCATCGTCGATTACGCCAACCACCTGCGCCGCAACGGGAATGGAAACATTTTCGACGCCGTGGTCCAGGCCTGCCAAGTCAGGCTACGGCCGATCCTGATGGCGAACCTCACCACCGTTATCGCCATGATCCCCCTGGCCCTGGCCAAGGGAGCGGGAGGCGGCTACCGGGCCTCCATGGGGGTGGTTTCGATCGGGGGAATGATGGGAGGGGCATTTCTCGCCCTGATCGTGATGCCGGCCGTCTATGTCCTGTTCGCGTCGCCACGGGAGGCTTTCCGTTTCCGGAAGCGCCGAGTCGTCTCCTCCGGCGACGGCTGAGTAGAACTTGGCAAGACCGTCCGGTTCTGTTATTTTCAGTGCCGCACGACACTATGTCCGAAACGCAAGGGGGCTTACCGTGAGCGCCGATCCTATCTCCCCGAATGAATTGACGGTTTTCAGAATCATCTGGAAAGCGCGGCTGAAGATATCGGCGGCGACGCTGATCGTGGGGGTGATTGCGGGGGGGGTCAGCTTGTTCCTTTCCAATAAGTATTCCGCGACCGCGGCGATACTGGTTCAACAGCCCGAGCTGCAGGTCGAAGGCGAGGCTCCGCCCCCCAACGTCGAAACTCTGCGCACGCTGGTGGAGGCCGAAAGCACCAAGCGGGAGCTGTTCGAGCGCTTGCAAGAAGAAGGAATCCTGGCGCCGGAAATGGATTTCAAGTCTTTCGGCAGGAAATTATCGACCGAAATCCTGCATCAGCGCGACCGGGAAAAAACGGCTCTGCCGCTGATTCAACTCACGGCCGTCACCCGCGATTCCGAGCTCTCCGCCCTGATCGCCAACCGCTGGGCGGCCATCGTCCTGGAAAAGACCAGGAGCATTCATACCGCCGGGGTGGAGGAATTGGGTCAGTTCATCGGCACGCTGTTCGCCCAGGCGGAGAAATCGCTTAAAGAAAGCGAAACCCGCTACACCGAAGCGTACCTCTCCTCCGAAATCGAGATCAACCGATCCATCATGGAAAACCTGACGAAGACGAGACAGGTCGCATACTCCCGGTACCTGGACTACACCGAAGAACTGGTTCAGAAAAAGGCCATCCTCGACGTCCTCACCCAGACCATGGCGGAAGATGAAATCAACGGCATCTGGAGGGGCAAATATTATTTCGAGAAACTCCTGACCGGAGACAGCGCCGGATTCGCCTCTCAAACCGAGGGAAGGGACGAGTTGGCGATACTGGCCTCCAACCTGTATCGGAGCCAGGTTCTCCTGGCAGAATTCGAAGAAAAAAGCAACCTGCAGTTCAAGGAAATGCAGCTCAAGAACAAAGACCGCGAACTGGAACATATCTCTACCGAGATCGTGCAGGCACAGAATCGTCTGGCGGTCATCGCCCCCCAGTACGAAGGGTTGCAAGCGCTGCTCAAAACCCTCTCCCCCACCCTCCTCCTGAAGAAAGCGATCACCGACGACGCCCTGTGGAACAAATTTTTCTCCGAAGGGTTGCCCGGCAACGCCGATCTCCCGGTGCTGGCGGAGGAGGAAATCAATCCCGTCTATTCCTCGCTGCAGGGGGATTTGCTCAATAAGTCGGTGGAGATCAAGGGACTGAAGGAGCAGATCAAATTCTACGATCAGAAATTGAAGACCCTGCAGGAAGAAGTCAGCCTGCTGGCCAAGGAGATCAGCAGCCTGCAATCCACCAGAAAATCATATCAGGATTCGATCCAGCGTGATCAAAGCCTTTTCGACAACCTGGCCGACCGCTACAGTGAAAACCGAAAGACCGTCAACAACACCGCCTTCGAGGTCGACCGCCTACTGGGTCTGAGCCGAGCGCAGGAAGAGGAAGTGGCCCGAATCGACGGACAACTCCGGGAACTGGGACAGAAGATCCTCACCTGGCAGGATCGCCTTTCCGCCCTGCAGAGAACCGTGGAAAGCAGGCGGCAGATCCGCGATTCCCTGGCGGCGCGCGCCGGCGAAGTGGATATGCTCAACGTGTCCCTGCAAGACGTCTCCCGGTCGGGGATCGCGCTGCTCTATTCCGCCCAGGCCGATCCGGCCAAAGTCGGTCCGCACCGGGTCCGGTTGATCCTCGCCGCCATGCTCGTCGGCTTCCTGGCGACCTCGGCGATTCTGGTCGTCTCACGCCTGGGCCGAATTTCCTAAGCGGGAAACCGACCCCCCCTCCATGATCGACGGAGACAGGCAAATAAACCCTCGCGGGTGGGTTTTCTGGTTTCTACCCTGCCTGTGCGTTCTGGCGGCATTGCCGAAGATGATGTCGGGGAACTATCTTCCCAAAACATTCTGGGCTTCCCTGACCATCGGCGGCGGGCTGTTACTGTTACTCCCTCGCCCGAATTCCCGGCTGCGGATAAGTCCCTTGGGAGCGGTCTGGGTTCTTTATCTCGCCTGGGCGCTGATTTCCCTTGCCTGGGCGCCTTCTCCGCGGCCCGGCCTGGAGCGGTGGGGAGCCGTCTTCCTGCCGACCTGCGGATATCTCCTGGCTGCCCGCACCCGTTTCTGGGAAAACCGGGCCTGCTGGGGAGCTTTTTCCATTCTGGTCGGGATCGTGGCCGGCATCGGTATTCTTCAGTACATGTACGAGGAGCTTCCCCTGATCCACTGGTTTCAGGGGACCGCGGTGCCCCGCTCTACCATGGGGCAGCGAAACTACGCCAGCATGTACCTCATGCTCGCCATTCCTTTCCTGTTCTATGCCTGGTTCAAACTGAGAAGGGCGATGGCTTTCGTGGCCCTGGCCGCGGCCCTGCTCGGGGGCATATTCCTGCTCCTGGCGAAAACCCGGGGAGCGCTCGTCGGGTGCGGGTTGGGGCTGTTCTTCATTCTGGCGGCAGGCGGCCTGAAAAAAGTTCGTCAGGAACCGAAGAAATTGAGGGTTCTGTTGGTTCTGCCGATTTTGGTCGCGGCGCTGGCCCTGGTCGTACAACCTTCCCCGAAAGTTCGGGAATCAATCGGGCGAAAACGAAATCTCGCTCAAGTATTCCCGACCATCCTGAATCCGGCGCAGAGGCTCGACTTCTGGAGGCCGTGCCTGGGGGTTACCGACTTCTGGCGGGGGGCCGGATTCGGGAACTTTCCCGTCGTCGCCACTCCTTCAACTGCCCAGGGTCTGGTCAAAACCCTGAATTGGGAAGTCCACAACGACTACCTTCAGGCTTTTGTCGATCTCGGGCTGGTGGGGTTTCTGCTCTTTGCCGCCGCCTGCGGGCTTCTGCTCCGGGGCGCCTGGCGCGGGAGAAACACCGGAACGGGCTTGGCCGCGGGTGCGGCTGCGATCGGAATGTTGTTCATGCAATTCACCACGTTCACTTCCGAAAAGGTCAGTTCCCTGATCTGGTTCGCAGGGATTGCGGCCGTCATCAATACTCCGGAGCGAAAGCACCCCCTGCTTTCCCTCCCGGTTTGGCCCGGGTTTTCCCGGCTTGCCAGCCGTCTGGCCGGGCTCCTGCTGCTCTTTCTGGCCGCCGCCGCCGCTCTGGCCATCCGCTCCGACCGGCGATTCCGCCAGATAAGCGAGGAAGCGGCGGAAGCGGCGGCGATGGGACACGCGGCCGGAGAAGAATCGTCTCCGCAGAAAAAGCAGCGGATATATCTGCTGTACCGGCAGCGGAGGGAAATAGTCATGGCCGAGCTGGACGACCTCAGGGAAAACTATCTCCCCTGGTCCTGGTTCGATGCCAACATGCGCCATATTTCCCTGCACCAACTGGCCGAGATCTCCATGGACCTCGGGGACGCCTACCACGCCGACTTCTTTTCCCGGGAAGCGCTGCGGCTGCACCCCCACGACCGCACCTGCATCACCTTCCTCGCGTATAACGCCCTGCGCGAGGGCCGAACGGTCGACGCCGAACACTGGCTGGAGAGGGGGATGCAGGTCTTCGGGTGCGATCCCTACCTGCCTTTTTTCTGCGAAAAGTTGGCCGCGGTTCTCGAAAAACGCGGGGATACCAAGCGGGCGCGATCCATCCGGAGCCGCCAGGCCGCCAATTTCGTACGGGTACCGGCGTCGCCGCAGCCGCCCGACTGGACCGCCGGCGTCGAGCCGGAAACGAACCTGTCCTGGGGCCGGGAGGCCAACCGAAGCTACGACGTTTATTTCTGGGAACGCGGCGGACCCCAACCCCGATCCCCGGCCCTGGCGGTCGAAGGCTTCGACCCGGTGCGGCCGCCGATTCCCCTGGAACCAGGCAAAGTTTATCTTTGGAGGGTGACGGCTCAGGGGACGTTCGGGTCGGCTACCGGACCTATTTGGTCTTTTCGGGTGGGGCCGGTCGCCCTTGACCGGGAACAGCCCCTTGATTAGTATTTTACGTAATTCCTGATTCTATCGGAGGTGTCTTCTCATGAACTCGAGGTTGTTTCCGGCCATGGTGCTGGGCATAAGTTTTTTAGCCGTCAGCGGATGCGGGCCGAAACCCGACGAGGGGGAACCGGACTGGTTTAAATCGACCAGCACCGGCAAGAACCTGAGCAACCAGGCTCTGCTGATCAGGATCGACGACACCGACGATCTTTTTATCCTTTATGGGATGAAACGCCAGTACGTCATGCGAGGCGGAAAATCTCAAGCGATCGTCAAGGCTCTCGACGAACGAAGAGATCAAATCGTGGACGCCCACGACCGCCAAACGGCGATCCCCGGCAAACTCGATTTCATCGACTGGAACATCCAGCGCGTGGGCGACGGCTCCTACGAAGTATCGGCCTATTTCGTGGTCACGGGGAAAATGGATCGGGACTGGCGTTTCAAACTGGTGGCGAAAGTCGACGATTCCCACGTGGACAGGCTTCCGCCGGACTCGCGCAAAGAGAAACGCCTCCGGTATAAAATGGCCCCGGAAACTTCCACCTGGGAAGTGGGAGAACATAAAATAGTGAGTCATATCTTCAATTTTCAGCCGATCCCCTATGAAATTTTCGGGGTTTTCTACCTCTATCCCGAGGGGACCTACGGAGATACGTTCGAATACGGGTGGTTCGCCGATCCGGATCTGCAACCCGGCCCGACCCAGGCCGGCGAATGAAAGCCGTCATCCTGGCCGCCGGCCGAGGCACGCGCCTGGCCCCTCTCACCGACATCAAGCCCAAGTGTCTCGTTACCTCCAGCGGCCGACCGATTATCGACTTCCAGATCCGGGCTCTGATCGAGGCCGGCGTCTCGGAAATTATCGTCCTGGCCGGCTACCGCGCCGAAATGATCCGGAAATTTATCTCCGGGATTCCCGATCCTAAGCCGGGGATACTGATCAATCAGGAATGGGATCGGACCAACAACATGTACTCCCTGTACCTGGCCCGCAACCGCCTGGCCGGAGAACCATTCATTCTGGCCAACGGCGACGTCATCGTCGCGCCGGAAGTTATTTCCGGGCTGGTAGCCGACCCCCGCGACGATCTCATCGTCAGTCAACCGGGAGCGTGGAACGAGGAATCTATGAAAGCGGTCGTCGCTTCCGACGGTTCTATCTGCGATATCAGTAAAACTATCCCCCCCGAACAGGCCCACGGACTCACCTGCGATATCTACAAGTTCTCCGCCGCCGCCGGAGACGCTTTGATTCGAGAAGCGGAAAAAGTAATCGAAAGCGAAAATAACCGCAACGAATGGACCGAACTCGCGCTCCAGCGGCTGATGCAGTCCGGGAAGATAGCCATGGAACCCTTCGAAATCAGGCAAGAGCAATGGCTGGAGATCGACACCCTCGATGACCTGGCCCGGGCTGACACCCTTTTCAGCCCGCTTTCCCCCGAACTTCCGGGCATCAAAGCGGTTTTCTG
Source organism: bacterium (assembly GCA_035380285.1). Taxonomy (NCBI): domain Bacteria; species bacterium. Next base: position 19,772 of record DAOSXE010000006.1, read on the forward strand.
CGATCTGGACGGGACCCTCTATCTCGGGGATTCCCCGATCCCGGGAGCCTCGGATTTCATCGGCCGGTTACGGGATCGAGGAACCAAGGTCTTTTTCATGTCCAACAATTCCTCCCGCGGCAAAGCCGGGTATATCGATAAACTGAAAACCATGGGGATACCGGCACGAGAGCCGGATATTCTCCTGAGCACGGACGGACTTATCGATCACCTGAAGAAAACCGGCGCCGCCGAAACCTGGACGATCGGGACCGAAGCCATGAAGACCCTGCTGCGGGAAAACGGCATAGCCACCGATTCCTCCGAACCCGATTATGTGGTTCTCGGATACGACACCGAGCTGACCTACCCGAAGATCCGTCAAGGCGCCCTGTTTTTAATCCGGGGGGTTCCTCTGCTGGCCACGCACCCGGACATGGTCTGCCCCACCCCCGACGGGCCCGTGCCCGACATCGGTTCCATGATGGCGCTGTTAAAAGCCGCCACCGGGGCCGAACCTGCAAAGGTGTTCGGAAAACCCAACCCGGAGATGCTCTCGCCGACGCTGTGCAGGCTGGGCATCACCCCGCAAGAAGCGGTCGTCGTCGGCGATCGCCTCTATACGGATATGGCGCTGGCCCGAAACGCCGGTTGCCGGGCGGTTCTCGTGCTCAGCGGGGAGACGACGAGAAGCCGGGCGGAAAACCTCCCCTGCCCCGCCCTGATCGTAGCAAGCGTGGCGGAACTCGCCTGAGCGGAACTTCTCATGGGAAGATTCCCGAAAAAGCTTCTGACGTTTCTGCGCATCTGCGCCGTTTCCATCTTCGGATGGGCGATCCTCGTTCCGCTTTCCCGGCTGTTCCCCAAAAAAAGAGGGTCGGTTCTTTTCATCGAACAGGCCCCGGGTTTGTTCGCCGACAACTGCAAATACCTGTTCCTCCACCATGCCCGCACCAGGGAAGGCGGCGTCTTTCTCACCCGGGATGCGCAAACCGCCGATCTGCTCCGTAACGTTTCTCTTCCCGTCATCAGGGGAAGGTCCCTGCGGGCCTGGGGCGCTTTGTTGCGCGCCGAAACCGTGGTGGTGGACGGTTTCAGTCTCAGAACCGGTATCAGGTTTTTCATTGCCTACGGCAGCCGTAAAATTCAACTCTGGCATGGGTTTCCGCTGAAAAAGATCAACCTGCAGCGTTATCCCTCGCCCCACTCGCTCCCGGCCCGGACCGCCCTGGCCTTCTGGACTTTCGCCGGGCGTTTTCCGCTTTACGACCTGCTCCTTTCCACCTCCTCGTTCTGCACGGAACGGGCTTTGGCCGGGGCGTTCCGGGCCCGCTCGGTCACCGACGCCGGGTACCCCCGGAACGACGTCCTTTTCCGCTCGCCAACGGCGGAAGATCTTCTGGGAACGGACGCTGCGGCCATGGCCACCCTGGGACGACTGAAGGAGCAAGGAAAGTACCTGATTCTGTACGCTCCGACCTTTCGGGACAGCGGCGGGGACGCGGTGTGCGACGGCGCCCTGGATCTGGAGAAGCTCGACGACTTTGCCCGCCGCGCGGGGGCTGTGGTCGTTTTCAAAGCCCATTTCAACGAGGACGTCCGCCCGGACGCCGCCCGGTATCGACACCTGCTTGTCTACGGGACCGGAGCCGATGTGTACCCGGCGCTCCCTCTTTTCGACCTCCTCGTCACCGATTATTCTTCCATCTTTTTCGATTACCTGCTGACCCGGAAACCGGTGGTGTTTTTCCCCTACGACTATGAAAAATACATAGTCCGCGACCGGCCGCTCATTTTCAACTACCGGGACATGACGCCGGGGCCGGTATGCTTCACCCAGCATGAATTGGAGGAAGCCATTCGTACGATCATGAGCGGTGACGATGCCTTTGCCTCCCGGCGGGAAGAAATGCTGGCCAAGGCGTTCACTTTCCCGGACGGGAACAGTTCCGAAAGGATACTCAAACTGCTGGAGACGGGATGGGAGAGTTGAGAAAGGGCCTGCGCGATTTTCTGGCCACCTTCGGCGGAAGAATCGGAGCCATGTTTCTGGGCATCCTCTCCCAGGTGATCCTGGCGCGGGTCCTGGGACCGGCCGGGAGAGGCTCTTTATATATCTGTCAGGTATACCAGTCCACCCTGGCCCTTATTTTCGCCGTCGGCTGCGACACCGCCGCCGTTTACTACGTATCCTCGCGCCGGTACTCCCTTTCCGAGGGTGTGACGTACACCCTGGTCAACGGCTCCATCTCGTCGCTGCTGGCGGTTGGGGCGGGCTGGCTGATGATTTATTCGGGACTGGAGTTCTTCGACAAAGCCTCGCCGGCCGATTTCCGGATTTCGCTGCTGCTGGTGCCGATTACCCTTTTCAGCATGGTCTTCCACACTCTCTTGACTGCCGTGGGCCGGTTCGGTGCTTTCGGCACCCTGGTCGTGATCCGCTCCCTGGTTCAAGTCGTCGCCACCATCCTGCTGGTACAGCTCGCGGGCTGGGGAGTAAGCGGAGGATTATGGGCGACTATCGCCGCCTATGCTTCCGCCCTCGCCGGAGCCTTATACATCCTGTTCGGCAGGGAACGGGCGCGACTGGTCAAGCCATGTCTCCCGCGCGCGCTGGAAATGTTTTCCTACGGAGCCCGTTATTATCTGGGAAAACTCAGCAACACCGCCAACATGCAGATCGGCCCCATCATCATCGGCTTCCTGGCCAAATCCGAAGCCGAACTCGGTTATTTTTCCGTGGCCCACCGGCTCCTGAAACAGATCGAATCCATCCCCGAAGCTCTCGTTACCACCCTTCTGCCGAGGGTGGCGGAAGCGGCCGACGGCCGCAAGCACCTGGTAGCCCAGACCGCCCGGGTGACGCTGGTGGTATGCGGAGGGATCCTTCTGGCCATAGCCCTCCTGGCGAATCCATTGATTTCCATTCTCTACGGATCCGAGTTCGCGCCCGCCGTCCCGCCTCTCCAGATCCTCTGCCTGGGGATCGGGATCAGGTGCCTGGGCAAGGTCGTCGTTCCCTACCTGGTCGGAACCAACCATCCCGGGTTCGCCTCCCTTGCCGTCGGCGCCGGCGCGGTCGTCAATATCGGGCTGCTCTTCCTCCTCATTCCCCTCCTCCAGATCGAAGGAGCGGCCTGGGGCATGACCGGAAGCTACGTCGTAAGCACCCTCATTATCCTCTACGGCTTCCACCATTTCAGCGGAGTGCCGATCTTGGAGATGTTTCGGTGCCGACAGGCCGATTTTGCCGATATGAAGATCCTTATGAAACGCCTCCGCCGGGGAAACCGGAGATGAGAATGGCCGCCGCGCTGACCGCGCTCTCCCTGTTGTTTTTCGCCGCCGGCGTCAACGGGGTGGATCTCGGCCTACCCGGCTTTATCACCGGAAAAAGGATAGGGCTGATCCTCCTGACCGCCGCCATGGTGATGGTACCCCTGAAAAGAGCGAGCATACCCCGGCCGGCTCGCTATGCTCCCTGGGTACTGGCGGCCATCGGGGTCTGGGGTTTGATCTCGCTTCTGATTTCGCCGGGCGATTTCGGCCTCGGCCTGGGATTGGTGACGGCCTGGATACTGACCGCTTATGCTACCCTGGCTTTCGCCCTGATTTTTTCCTGGATCATTCCGGATCAGAAACGCTTTTTCGTCACCTGCATGGTCGTATCCGGGGCTCTCGTCCCCATGGCCGCGGTCGCTCTGCTTTTCCGTCACGGGGGCCTCGACATTTTTTTTCAGCTCATTCCCCTGAGAATGGCCCTCGACTCCCTGGAAAGCGGGATGAGCCGGTTTTTGAACGGTCTGTTTTTCCTTTCTTTTTTACCGTTTGCCGCCGTACTGGGAACGGTTCGGGTCCCGCGGTGGCTCTACTGTTTATCCCTGGCCGGGATGGGGGCGTTTCTCGCCCTGGCGCTGACCTCGGGTTCCCGACAGACGGTGGGGGCGATCGCCGCATATCTTCTCACCCTTTTTCTGATAGGGACGCTGCTCGACCGCTATTCGATGATGGAGAAAACGATCACCGGAAAAAGAAAATGGCTGATGACCGTCTTCTCTCTGGCGGCATTTACGGTTGTTCTCCGAGTCATCTTTCAGCAGGAGGATCTCGAGGCCAACATTCATCGCAGATTCATCGAAAAGACCGATCAGCAGTTCAACGAGGGCCAGATCCGTCTCGAAATTTCGAAAATCGCCTGGAATACCGTCGCGGACCATCCCGTTTTCGGCGTGGGCCCGGGAGTTTTTCCGATGCTGCCCGAAAATTATACGGAATACAGTCCGCATAACGGCTACATCGGAACCATGGTAGAATATGGATTTCCGGCTCTGGCGGCTTTCTTGGCCCTTATAGCTTCGGCCTTGATCACAGCCTGGAAAAAAAGGAACGACGCTTACGTTCGGGGAAACGGCGATATTTTCAAGGCGACATTGAGTTTCTGCGTGATTTTCGCGATCTGGACCATCAACTTCAACGATCTGGCCCGCGAATATTTTTTCTGGGCAAGTCTCACGCTCATGATCGTTTCCCGGTTCAAACCTGACCTCCAAAAACCGGAGGGAGTGAATCAATGCCCGACCCGCTTTTCAGCGTAACCATAGTCACCCGAAACCGCCGGAAGGAATTGAAACGGGCCCTGACCTCGGTTTTTACCCAGCACTACCGTCCCATCGAAGTCGTGGTCGTCGACAACGATTCCGGAGACGGATCGGGGGAGATGGTCAGGGAGAAGTGGCCCGAAGTCCGTTTGATCGAACTCCACCGCAATATCGGCTGTCAGCCCGGACGCAACATCGCCATGAAGAACTGCCGCGGCGAATTCATCTTCAACCTCGATGACGACGGATGGCTGGCTGAGCGGACCCTGCAGTTGATGAAAGCGGAGTTCGACCGCGATCCCCTGCTCTGGGTCATCGGCGCCCGGATCGAAGTTCCCAGCGGCCTCTCCCGGGGGTGGAGTACTCCCCTGGAGGGAGAAGAGCGGCGGTACGCGGCCAATTTTCCCGGTTGTGCGTCAGCTTTGCGCAAAGAAGCGTTGGAGACGGCCGGGTTCTTTCCCGAATATGTCCGGGGTCATTCCGAGGCCGACCTCTCCCTGCGCATCCTCGACCGGGGAAAACGGATCCTGTATCTCCCCGAAGCCGTGGTTTATCACGAGCCGTCGGAAATCGAGCGTCAGCGAGGCGCCGTCCGTTATTGGGGCATACGCCATCGTCTGGAAACGGCTCTGCGGCTGGAACCGTTTCCTTATATCTTGTTCGATATTCCCTGGAAAATAATGCTCGACCTTAAGGGATCACTGAGAGATCGGACGGTTCTTTCCTTTCTTCGCGGTATCGGGCGCTTTGTTTACGAAATCCCACTGATTGCAAGCACCAGGAAGCCGGTCCGGATGGAAACCATGGTTTTGAAAGACTACCTCTCATCGCACCGGTTACGAACCGCGGACGAGTTCCCCTCGACGCTGCAGGGATATTCGCTCCTGGCCGGATTGCGGGACAGATTTTCCGGAAGACACTGAGATCGCAATGGATTTTCCACAGCCCCTTGTCGCCGTTTTCACCGCCACCGACAGCGACCCACGATACGCCAAGCGGGTTGCGCAACTGGCGGCAGCGGGACTCGAAGCGGTCGTGTTCTCCTTCACCAGACACGACCACCGCTCTTTTTGCTTCGCTCCCGAAACCGAGGTTGTTTCCCTGGGAAGCATCCGCGACGGCAAATATCTGCAACGCCTGCCTCTTCTAGCCCGGGCGGCGGCGAAAGTCCGCCGACGCCTGCACGGTAGCGGACGGAACCTCCTTTTTTTTACCACTTCCCCGGACACGCTGGCGCTGGCTCGTTTCTCCGGTTTGCGCGCGGGAATCCACGAGGTGGCGGATATCAGGACCGGCGAAGGGTTCGGCCGCTGGTTCTCCTGGAGCGAACGTTTTCTCTTTTCCTCCGTCTCCTCCTTGATCCTGACTTCTCCCTACCACTATCGGGACTTTTATCGGCCCCGGAAGCTGATCGACGCCGAGCGGGTCTTCATCATCGAAAACCGAGTGAACCCGGGCTTGGCGGACCGACGTCCGACAGCGGCGCCAAAGACTCCGGAACGGCTTCGGTTGGGCCTGATCGGCCTCCTCCGTTACAGTCGGCCCATCGAGTTCCTTCTCAGGTTCATATCCGAAAATCCCGGACGCTTCACGCTCGATTGTCACGGAGTCGGATCTGTAACCGAGGCGATCGTTCGCAACCAGGGACCGGATATCAGGTACCACGGTCCTTTCCGCAACCCCGAAGATCTGGCTTCCATCTACGGGAATATCGACCTGAACTTCGTCGTCTACGACGCCTCTTCTCCCAACGTCAGACTGGCGATTCCCAACAAGCTGTTTGAATCCACTTTTTTCGGAGTGCCGCTGCTCTGCGCACGGGAAACTGCGCTGGAAACGGAAGCAAAGATCTGGGGAGTCGGTTCGGGGATAAGCCTGATCGGTTACGAAGCATTCGCCCGCTCCCTGAGCGGAATCTCGGTCCCCCTGGTCGAAACCATGAAAGCGGCGTGCATGAGAATTCCATCGGAACGACTCCTCGATCGAGGCGAGCTGATCGTGGCCAGGGCCGTCGAGCGGGTTCTTTCTGACATTTACCCGGCATAGATATATAATTTTTTTCGCAGGAGCGTGCCTGGCGATATGAAACAGTTACTTCAGCATTTGCGGACCGGCGAGATCGAAGTCGCCGAAGTTCCCTCCCCCATTCCCGGTCCCGGGGAAGTTCTGATCCGGAACCGCTGCTCCCTGATTTCTGCGGGCACCGAAAGAATGCTGGTCGAATTCAGCCAGGCCAACCTTGTGAGCAAGGCGCGCCGGCAACCGGAAAAAGTCCGACAGGTGCTGGACAAGATGAAGACCGACGGCGTGGTTCCCACCCTGGAAGCGGTTTTCCGCAAGCTCGATCAGCCGCTCCCTCTCGGCTATTGCAGCGCGGGGGAAATCCTCGAGGTGGGCGCGAACGTACACGATTTCAAACCGGGCGACCGGGTGGCTTCCAACGGCAGCCACGCCGAATTCGTCTGCGTCCCCCGGAATTTATGCGCCCGCATCCCCTTGGGAGTCTCCTACGAAGACGCGTCTTTCACCGTGCTCGCCAGCATCGCCCTCCAGGGGGTGCGTCTGGCGCAGCCCACCCTGGGGGAAACATTCATGGTCTTCGGCATGGGGCTGCTGGGGTTGCTCTCCACCCAGATCCTGACCGCTCATGGCTGCCGGGTTCTGGCGGTCGACCTTCGGCCCGACCGCCTGGAGTTGGCGCGCGCATTCAAGGCGGTGCCCATCGATATTTCGGCAGGAATCGACCCGATTCAGGCGGCCGCCGACCTGACGGAAGGCAGAGGCGTGGATGGGGTCTTGATCACGGCCAGCGCCCGGGACGATCAAATCGTCCATCAAAGCGCGCGGGCCTGCCGGAAGCGGGGAAGAATCGTTCTGGTCGGTGTTGTCGATCTTAATCTTCGCCGCAGTGATTTTTACGAAAAAGAGCTGTCTTTCCAGGTTTCCTGCTCATACGGACCGGGACGCTATGATCCCGCCTACGAACAGGGCGGCCACGATTACCCCTTCGGATTCGTGCGCTGGACCGAAGCCCGAAATTTTCACGCGGTATTGGAGGCCATGGCGGCCGGGCGTATCGTTCCCGGACGGCTGATTACCGACGCCTTTCCTCTGCACGAAGCCGGGCGGGCGTATCGAAAAATCTCGGAAGATTCCTCGGGGTTGGGTGTTCTGCTCACCTACGATGCCGGCGCAGAGTATTCGAATCGGGTTTCCTTCCCCGGCATTTCTCTCCCGGGAAAATCGACCAACGCCGAGGGAGTCGGGGTAATCGGCGCCGGGAACTTCGCCTTTTCGATACTTTTGCCTCACCTGGCCAAGTCCGGGGCCGTGCTACAGACGGTGGCCGACTTCAATCCATCCGCCGCCCGCCAAGCGGCTAATAAATTCGGATTCAGAAATGCCTGCACCGATTACCGCGACCTTCTGTCGGATTCGGGCGTCGGAACCGTCTTCATCCTTTCCGGTCATAGTTCTCATGCCCGGTTGGTTCTGGAAAGCCTGGAAGCGGGTAAAAACGTTTTTGTCGAAAAACCCCTGGCCATATCGAGAGGAGATCTCGACCGGATCGCCGAATTGATTGCGCGAAGAACGGGGGCGCGGGAGCGCCCGCTCCTCATGGTGGGCTTCAACCGCCGGTTCAGCCCTCACATAACCGTTATGACCGATCTCCTGCGAGGACGAACCGGTCCGCTCTGCCTGAATATGACCGTCAACGCCGGCTATATCCCCCGCGGCCATTGGACTCAGGATCCCATTCTGGGAGGCGGCAGGATCATCGGCGAGGGTTGTCATTTCATCGATCTTCTCGCCTTCCTGACGGGATCGCGGGTGGAAGCGGTTTCTTCGTTCCGGGTCGGACCGGGAACCGAATGCAGCGACGACAAGACCTCGATCCTTCTCAAATTCTCAGACGGATCGATCGGAACCGTCAATTATTTCGCCAACGGCGCCCGCAGCTATCCCAAAGAAACCCTGGAAGTTTTCGGGGAAGGCCGGATTCTGCGCATGGAAAACTTCCGGATTACGCGGGGTTGGGGTTTCCGGGGCTTTTCACGATTTCGTACCCGGCGTCAGGAAAAAGGGCACCGGGAGGAAATTTCAGCATTTTTAAACGCCGCTGCGAGCGGACAATCAGAACCGATAAGTTTCCCGGAACTCTACAATTCTTCGTTGGCCGCCATTATGGCCGTCGAGGCGGCCGACACGGAAGCGGTCAAAAGCCTCGAAGTGCCTGGCTTCAAAACCGATTAGCGGGCATTTTCTTCCAACAACCTGTTTTGTGCAAAGCCGCGCCGCATGCCCAGGTCGTGACAGCACGAGGTAACAAATCTAATCGGAGAAACAACCGGTTCGGCTATGCCTTTCCCGGGTTCATGCCGTCCACGTCATCCGGAGAAATGGTTGCCCGATGAGTTGTGGTGAAAAACTGACGAATTTCGCCGGGGCGGGAGGTATGGCCGCCGTCGGCGGTCTGTCGGTATTTTTCGGCGGAATCGAACTGGCCGTCATCGCCGCCGCCATGGCGGGAATAACTTTAACCGGGATACGCGGAGGGGCCATCGCCGTGGCGGCGGCAGCCGTGGCGGCGATGTATACGGCATGGTTTCGGGCTACCCTCCCCCGAACTCCACCTCAGCCGGCTCAGGCGCTTCCTCTCCCCTTCAAGATAACCGTAGCGGCGGCGGGCATGCTCTACGTCGCTTTATGGTGGCTGGCCTGGACCATCCCCGATTTCGGATGGGACGGACTACATTACCATAACCCCGTGATCCATTTCTGGGCAGTCGCCGGCAAAGTTCACTGGATCGAGGCCGGAAACAGTCCCTGGAAGATCTACGTCGACAGTTTCTGGAACGGCATTCCCAAGGGGATAGAACTCCTGGGCTTCTTTCTGGTCAGAACTTCCGGCTGGAGCCGCCTTCTCAACGCTCTCAACCTTCCCCTGGTCCCCCTGGGGATTCTTTCCTGCTATACGCTTTCCCGAATGCTGGGGGCGCGGCGAAGCTGGTCATGGGCCGCCTCGATGCTTTTCATCGCGGTTCCGGTCGTCACGGCTCAATGTCTGACGACCTATGTCGACGCCGGGGTCGCCTGCGTCTATATCGCCGCCTTCGCACTGACCGCGGGGGCCGCGCGCGCCCTGCGCTCGGCCGTCATCCCCTGGAAACTGCTCCCCGCCCTGGGGTGCATCGGAGGCTTGGCGGCCGCGGCCAAAGGCCCCGGTTTCGCCGTTCCTGGAATCGCTTTTATTCTCTGCGCGGCCGTCGGATGGAAGATGGTTTCCAGGAGGAGCCTGGTCGCATTTCTGGCGGTCTGGACGGTACTCGTAACCCTGGTCGGCGGGTATTGGGCCGTCCGCAACTTCGTCCATACCGGCAGCCCCGTCTATCCGGTGGGGCTGCGGATCGGCGCCCACACCATCTTCCCCGGAGGCTGGCAGGATTTCCCTCCTCCCTACGAAGAGGAACAGGCCGAGTGGAGCCAGGGGAAGCGTATTCTCGTCAGCTGGCTCAATTTCGAGACCGACTGGAGCCGGGCTTACTCCACCAACTTCGGAGGACTGGGCCATCTCTGGATTTTCGGAGCCGTGCCCGCGGCGGCGATATGTATGGCTCTAGCCGTTTTTGCACGGGGTTCCCGCCGCCCGGACCCGTTGACGCTGGGCATACTCCTGGCCTTCTGCGTGCCGTTGTTTTTCTTCATGCCCTACCACCACAACCACAAGGTCCGCTATGTCGTCTGGCTCTACGGACTGGGGCTGCCGGCCTTCGCTTTCGTCGGCGGTCTGGCCTCTCGATCGGGCCGCATCTGGATGAAACGGCTCCTCCGGAGCTGGTGGGCGTTTGTGGTTATCGTCGCTCTGGGAGAGGGTTGGTTCGCCTTCTGGGTACAGGTGGAACGCCTTGATCGCATGCAGAACCCAGATGCCGATGCCCCCCTCAGCCTTAACCGCATCCTCAACGCATCCGTGGCCCCTTATCCGGCCGCTATCCGGTGGCCGACCTTGCGGGGGACCGTTTTCGAAGACGTTTTTCAAAGAACGGATAGCGTCGCCATCGCCGACTTGGTCGAAAACCACGAACTCCTGCTCGGGCACCTGACCCAAGGTCCGGCGCTGGGGAAACGTCGGATTTTTTTCCTCGACAGTGGGACGGCCAACGATCCGGAAAAACTGCGAAGTTTCATCCGCGACAACGGTATTCGCCTGGTCATCTACGAATGGGGAACCATACCTCCGGAACCGCTGAGGAAAACGGCGGTGATCCACGAACAGGTCGGGAAGCTCTTTCGGATACTGGCATTCGTTCCCGAGCCCTCGACCGAGAAGGAACACATGCCGTGAAGACCCTCCTGCGAACATGGCGCACGGTCAGGCACCTTCGCCCGGTTCAGATCAAGGGACAGATCCGGCGGCGGCTGCTGCAGGCGCTTCCGTATATGCCTCCGCGGCCGCCGGGAAGCGCTCTGGAAGCTTCCCCCATAGCTTCTCCTTGCCTTGTTCCCGAAACCGGATCGAACTCGGAATCGAGCATATCGAGCGGGCGGTTCGTCTTCCTCAACCAGTCCCGGGATTTAGGCCGGCCACCGGTCTGGCAGCGCGAAGATCTTTCCAAGCTCTGGCTCTACAACCTCCACTACTTCGATTGGCTGTGGCTTCTCGATTATTCCCGGGGCAGGGACGCCGTCGACGACTGGATACGCCGCTATCCTCCGGGAAAGGATAAAGCGGGCTGGGAGCCCTACCCCCTGACTCTACGTCTCGCCAACTGGGCCCTTTATTTTTACGGGAAATACAAAGAAGACCTGCGTATGGACCCCGCGTTTGTCCGTCTATTGGCGCCTTCTCTACTCCTCCAGGGCCGGATGCTGCGCAAAAACACGGAATACCACCTTTTAGGCAACCACTATTTCGACAACGGCGCGGTGCTGGCTCTCCTGGGAAGCATCTTCCGGGGACCCGAATCCGAAAAGTGGCTGCGAACGGGAGAGAAGATCATGTTCGAACAGATCCCGGAGCAGATTCTTCCGGACGGGACCCATTTCGAACTGTCCCCCATGTACCAATGCCGGATCGCTTTCCTCCTGATCCACCTCGTCGGCTACGGGCGAAGCCCGTTGGCGGAAATCGCCGGGGAAGCCCTGGGCCGGACCCTCGCTTCTCTCGAACGCCTGACCCATCCCGACGGGGAAATCGCCCTTTTCAACGACTCGGCCTTCGGAATCTATCCCCCCCCGAGCGCCCTGCACAAGAGTGCCGAAATCCTGAACATCGCCCTCCCCCGGTCGAGCCCCGGGTTCTGGGCCCTCCCCTACGCCGGGTACTACGGCTGGAAAGACGGATCCGGAAACTACCTGATCTGCGACGCCGGCCCGACAGGGCCGGACTATATTCCCGGCCACGCGCACGGAGACATCTTTTCCTTCGAGCTTTCATTGGCCGGAACCCGCTTCATCGTCGATACCGGAGTTTGCGGGTATTCCCCGGGAGGGCTGCGCTCCTATTGCCGTTCAACCGCGGCGCATAACACCGTCGAAATCGAAAAGACCGACCAGAGCGAGTTCTGGGGGTCTTTCCGGGTCGGTCACCGGGCCCGACCCCGCGAGGTACGCGCCGCGGAGAACGGCAACGGTTTTTCGCTCTCCGGCTGGCATGACGGCTATCGGCACTTATCCGGCAGGCCGATTCACCGGCGCACGTTCCGCTGGCAGTCCTCCCCTCCCCTCCTGGAAATCGAGGACACGATCCAATCTTCCTCGGACGTGCGGGCGCGGTCCCGTTTTCATATCCATCCCCGGGTCTCGATCGAGCGCGAGGGCCCGGAAACGCTGGTCCTGCGCCGGGGAACGACGGCCGCCAGGATTTCGTTCCCGGGTTGTCCCGGCGTCACGGTCGGCGCCGCCCCGTATTGCCCGGAATTTTCCACCGAGCGCTCCATGCCCGTTATCGTCGCCGAAAGCAGCGGACGCAATATCGTCTTCAAGACCCGGGTGTCATTGCTATAATGTAAAGCGGCACGAGGAAGGCGGCTGAACCCGGTGAATATCATCTTTTTTTCGCATTACTTTGTCCCGGAGGTCAACGCTCCCGCCAACCGGACCTACGCCAACTGTAAACGTTGGGCGAAGGCCGGCCACCGAGTCACCATTATCACCAGCGTTCCCAACTGCCCCCGGGGTAAAGTTTATCCAGGCTACCGCAACCGGAGAATCCAGCGCGAGAAGGTCGACGGCATCGAGGTGGTGAGGGTATGGACCTTCATCGCCGCCAATCAGGGGACTTTGTTCCGGATCGTCAACTATCTTTCCTACTTCGTCAGTTCCGTCATCGCTGCCGTAAGCCTGCCCCGCCCCGACGCCGTCATCGCCACCTCCCCGCAGTTTTTCTGCGGCTGGGCCGGACTTTGGGCAGCGCGCCTGAAAAACGTCCCTTTCATCCTCGAAATACGCGATATCTGGCCTGAGTCCATCAAGGCGGTTGGGGCCCTGCGCTCCTCCCTTCTGATCCGGGCTCTGGAACATCTCGAACTCAAGATGTACCGGGGGGCATGCAAAATTATCGCGGTCGGAGAAGGCTACCGGGAGATTCTGTTGAGTAAAGGCGTTGCGCCCGATAAGGTCGAGGTAATCCCCAACGGGGTCGATCGTGAACTTTTTTCGCCCCGGGAACCGGACCGGGATCTGGAGCGGGCACTCGACGCCAAGGGCGCCTTCATCTGCGCCTATGTGGGCACCATCGGCATGGCCTGCGGCCTGGAAATCGTCTTGGACGCAGCTCAAATCCTGCTGGAAACCGGAAGGAACGACATTCTTTTCCTCCTCGTCGGCGACGGGGCTCAGAAATCGGAATTGGAGCGGAAAGCCCGGGAGCGGGGCCTGAACAACGTCAGATTCACAGGCCAGGTTTCCCGGGAAGAGGTCCCTGCATATCTTTCCATCTCCGGGGTCGTTTTGGTTCATCTGAAGAAAACCCCCCTTTTCACCACGGTGATGCCCTCCAAAATCTTTGAGGCAGCGGGGATGAAGAAACCTATAATCTGCGGGGTAGCCGGAAAAGCGGCGGCGCTGATCGCGAAAGCGGAAGCGGGGGTGAACATAACCCCCGGCAGCGCCGAAGAACTGGCGGCGGCCGTTGTGGACTTGGCCGACCAACCGGATAAGCGGGAATCGTTCGGGGAGCAGGGGTACCGCTATATAGTTTCCCGTTTCGACCGGGAAGAACTGGCGGATCGCTACCTGGAAATCATCGTTCGGACAATGGAGAAACCCAGTAATGTTTGACCTTCTGCCGGGATATATCAAAACCTGGTATTTCCTTCCCGGCGTCTTCTGTTGCGGGCTCGCGCTCTCGCTCCTGATCACGCCCGGTCTGATCCGTTACGCCCGAAAACACGGAATCGTGGATCAGGGCGGTTACAGGAAAAAACATCAGGCGGCCGTGCCGGTCATCGGCGGAGTAGCCGTGCTTTTCCCTTTCGTCTTCATCTGCGCGGCGCTCGGGCTGCTGGGCCAGTTGGGAGTCGACCACTGGAGACTGGCCGCCAGAATCGGCGTGCTGGGCCCGGTCATGGAATTCGCTCGGGAACGTTTTTCCCTGCGGCCGGATCTTCTCATCCTTTGCCTGGGCGCCGTCGCGGCGGCTTTCCTGGGAATGCTCGACGACCTACGCGGCCTGAAAGCACGGGTCAAACTGCTGGGCCAAATCGTTATCGCTCTCTTTATCTGCGCCACCGGCCGCTATCTGAAGTTGATATATATCCCCTTCGTCGGCGGATTCGAACTCAATCCGGTCTGGGGCGTCATCGCCAGTTCTTTTTGGATCGTGGGATTGATGAACGCCTTCAACCTCATCGACGGAATCGACGGACTGGCGGCGGGAGTGGGGATGATCACCGCCGCCGCCCTGGCCGTACTCGGGGGCTTGAACGGTAACGCGTTCATGGTCATGGTCTGCGCCGCCCTGGTCGGAACGCTGGGAGGATTCCTGCGGTTCAATTTCGCGCCGGCCAAAATTTTTCTCGGCGATACCGGAAGCATGCTGATCGGTTATCTGTTGGCGGCGATCACCCTGCTGGGAACGTACAAGTCGGAGACGGCCTTCATCCTGGTCGCTCCCATCCTCGCCTTGAGCCTCCCTCTTTTCGAGGCTTTCATCTCCATGCTGAGAAGATTCATCCGCGGAGTCCCGATCTTTGCCGGCGATAATTACCACACCCATCACCGGCTTCTCTACCGGGGCTTGAGCGAGCGTAAAGCGGTGTCGATTCTGTACGCGGTGACGCTGTTTCTATCGGTTTCGGCGGTACTCAACAATATTATTCCCGAAAAAACCCGCTGGGCCTGGGTACCCCCCGTGCTTTATTTCGGTACCTTGATCTGGTTGACCTGGTGGGCGGGCTATCTGCGCCCTCAGGCGATCGGCAGGATATTCAGCCGGCGAGCCCGCAATTCGGTTCTCACCACCTTGGCTAAATACGCGTCGCAGACCATATCGACTCCTCACCGGGAAGTATCCCTGGAAGAAGTCTTCGATATCTGCCGACGGGAAATCAAATTGGATTGCCTCGAAGCCTGGTTCGAATCTTCGGGAACGGTTATCTGTTCCTGCCGGGCCCCGGGGTACTCGGGGGACGGCACGTCGGTTATCAAAATATCGCCCCCCACGGGAAGGACAGTCCTCGTCCGTTACACGTTCCGGGAAGGAATGAGCGAAGAAGAGCGGATCGACGCCCTCGCTTGCCTGGGCGGGATATTCGAACAAGCCGATACCGACGCCATTGCCCGCCGCCTCAACCTGCTCTGAACCGTTTCCCCGGAACCGGAGGCGCCGGAGTTCCTCCGTCCTGGGGAAAAGCAAAAGCCCGGGACCGCGCCGGTCCCGGGCTTGAGCCGTCTTCTCGTAGAACGAGTAGACGTCGATTACATATTCTGCATGGAAGTCTGCAGCTTCTGCATGGCTTCGGTGACCTTGGGGTCCTGCCCGAAGCTCTGCTGAATCTTCATCATCGCTCCCATCAACTTCTGAACGGTCTCGTCCATGTCGTTCAATTCGGCCTGAATCTCCTCGGGAACATCCTTGCCTTCCTTGATCCCCGGATATTTCTTGGCCATCTCTTCCATCCGCGGCCGGAGGCTCGTCATCGTCGCCGTCAGCTGATCGATGGCGGCGGCGGCCTGGTCGGCGTTCTGAGCCGATTCGACCGCGTCGGCAAAGTCGCTCATGGCGGCTTTCTGTTCCTTGATCAGATCGGCGTCGCTGCCGCCGCCGCCGCAACCCCCGACGATCGCGACCGCCATCAACCCGATTACAACCAAAGCCATCTTCTTCATCCTTACCTCCCCTTCAGGTTACAAGGTTTGTGAAATGCTACTACGCTCCGGGATTCGCCGCAATCGGCATTTTCGCTGTCGACGTCCGTCAGGCCCGGGGATGCGCGGCTTCGTAGACCTGTTTCAACCGCTCCTTGGAAACGTGGGTATAGATCTGAGTGGTGGTGAGGGAAGCGTGGCCGAGCAGTTCCTGGACCGCCCGGAGATCGGCGCCGGCGTCGAGCAGGTGCGTGGCGAAAGAATGCCGGAGCGCATGGGGCGACACTTTTTTCCCCACCGCCGCCTTCCGGATATACTTGTCGAAGAGGCCCTGGACCCCTCGGGCGGAAAGCCTTCCCCGGGAGCGATTAACGAACAGGGGCCTGGCGGCGGCGCCCGGGCCGCGCAAGGGATGATCTTCCAACCAGGCGTACAGCGCTTCAACCGCGTATTTTCCCAGAGGGCACAACCGTTCTTTCTTGCGCTTCTCCCGCACCCTGACCACTTCACCTAAAAGATCGAGATCGCCGATATTGACGGCTACCAGGGCCGAAAGCCGCATGCCGGTGCTGTAGAAAAGTTCGAGAACGGCCCGATCCCGCTTGCCTTGAAGAGAGGCGGGATCGGGGGCGTTCAAGAGCGCCTCCACTTCTCCCCTATCCAGAAACACCGGCAGCTTTTTCGTCTTGCGGGGAAGAGAAACGGAGCGGGCCGGGTTGCTCTCCGCCACTCCTTCCCTCTGCAAGAAGCGGAAGAATGATCGCAACGCCGATATTTTTCTGGCCACCGTGGCTTTTCCCGAACCGTTCTCCTGAAGTTTCGCCATGAAACCCCGGATGGTGGTATGGGTTATTTTCCCGATTTTTTCCGTGCCGGCGGGCGCGAACTCCTCGAGATAACTTCGAAACTGGCCGAGATCGGAAGCGTACGCCTTGAGCGTGTGCTCGGAGACGTTTTTCTCCAGACGCAGGTGGCGCATGAACGCGTCGATATACTCGTCCATCACGACTTCCCCGGCCTCGGCTCGCAGACGCCGTCCCGAATCCGGGAGCGCATCTTCCGGCGGTGCTTCGAGAGGTAACGACCGGTATATGATCCCCGGGCCGCGGCGATTTTTTCCGGAGGTCCTTCCGCCACGATGGTCCCGCCCCCCTCGCCTCCTTCGGGGCCGAGGTCGATGACCCAGTCGGCGTTATTGACGACATCGAGATTGTGCTCGATCATGATCACCGTGTTCCCCGATTCCGTCAGCCTTCGAATAACCTGCAGAAGACGGTCGATATCGGCAAAGTGTAGCCCGGTGGTCGGTTCGTCCAATATATAAACGGTGCGGCCGGTGCTCCGCTTGCCCAATTCCCGGGCGAGCTTGATGCGCTGCGCTTCGCCCCCCGAAAGAGTCGTTGCCGACTGCCCCAGGCGGATATAACCGAGCCCGACATCGTCAAGGGTCTGCAGCCGACAACGGATCGCCGGGAAATCGGCAAAATAGCCCAGAGCTTCGCTGACGGTCATCTCCAGGACGTCCGAGATGCTTTTTTTCTTGTACAACACCTCCAGGGTCTCCCGATTGTACCTGCCGCCGCCGCAGACCTCGCATTGGACGTAGACGTCGGGAAGAAAATGCATCCCGATACGGATAATCCCGTCGCCCTGGCAGGCCTCGCACCTTCCCCCCTTGACGTTGAAACTGAATCTTCCCGGCCCGTAACCGCGCATCCGCGCCAAGGGCAGTTTGGCGAAAAGGCTGCGGATGGGGGTAAACAAACCCGTGTAGGTGGCCGGGTTGGACCGGGGAGTCCTCCCGATCGGGGCCTGGTCGATGACAATGACTTTGTCCACCGCCTCCAGCCCCTCCAGTTCGTCATACGGCTGGGGAATTTCCCGGGAACGATAGAAGTGACGGTGCAGAATCCGGCTCAGCGTTTCCTCCACCAAGGTCGATTTTCCCGACCCGGAGACGCCGGTGATACAACAAAACAGCCCCAAGGGGAACCTGACGTCGATATCCTTGAGGTTGTGCCCCCGGGCCCCTTTCAGGAACAAAAAACCGGTCGGTTCCTTCCTGGGCCCCGGAAGAACTATCCGAAGGTCACCCCTCAGGTATCGGGCCGTCAGCGAGGCCGGTGACTTCATGATCTCATCCAGAGTCCCCGCCGCCACCACTTCGCCGCCTTTTTCCCCGGCGCCGGGGCCGAGATCGACGATGAAATCGGCGGCGCGAATGGCCGCTTCGTCATGCTCCACCAATAAGACCGTGTTTCCCAGATCCCGCAGCTTGCCCAGCGTCGCCAGGAGACGGCGGTTGTCCCGCTGATGCAGGCCTATGGAAGGTTCGTCGAGAACGTACAGAACGCCCACCAGGGCCGAGCCTATTTGAGTGGCCAACCGGATCCTCTGAGCCTCTCCTCCGGACAAGCTGCCGCTGGCGCGGGCCAGGGTCAGGTAAGAAAGGCCGACGTTCTCCAGAAACCCGATCCGCTCCCCGATTTCCTTGAGCACCTCTCTGGCGATGGCGGCTTCCCGGCGCCCGAGGGCGAGCCGCTCGAAGAAAGCGCGGGCGTCGGCTATGGAGAGGGAACAGATGTCCATGATCGATCTGCCTCCGATCTTCACCGCCAGGCTTTCCGGCTTCAGCCGCAAGCCCCGGCAGGAGGGGCACGGCTTCAGGGTGATGTACTTACTGAATATCTCCTCGCGGACATAATCCGATTCGGTATCCCGGTAACGCCTCTCCAGATTGTTGATCACCCCCTCGAATTGCTTGGCATAGCGGCCATAGCCGCGGGTATTCGACCACTCGACGTCGACCCGGTTCGCTCCGGTTCCGTACAACACGACTTTTTGCTGAAGCGGCGTAAGTTCCCGGAACGGCGTCTCGAAATCGAAACCGTATTCCTTCGCCACGGCTTCCAACTGCGACATATACCAGGACTGGGCCGAGCGCTTCCACCGCTGGCGACGGGTGGTTATGGGAACGCTCCAGGGCTCGATGGCGCCCTCGGCGATCGACTTCGCCCGATCCGGAACCACCAGATTAGGATCGACTTCCATCTTCGTACCCAAACCCGAGCACACGGTGCAGGCGCCGTAAGGACTGTTGAAGGAGAACATGCGCGGCGACAGTTCTTCGAACGAGAGTTGGCACTCGGGACAGGAAAATCGCTCGTTGAACACCAGATCGTGCTCATCCGAATCCCCGCGTCTGACCGCGAGAAGGCCGCCCCCCAGCTTGAGAGCGGTTTCGACCGAATCGGTGAGGCGATCCTTGCCCATCCCCGGCTTGATGATCAGGCGGTCGACGACCAGGTAGATGTCGTGCCGGCGGTTTTTATCCAAAACGATCTCTTCTTCGAGGGTCCGGGCCTCGCCGTCCACGATCACCCGGACGAAGCCCTGGCGGGCGACACCTTCGAGCACCGCCCGGTGCTCCCCCTTCCTCCCCCTCACCAAAGGGGAAAGTATCTGAACCCGGCTCCGCTCGGGGAGCTCCGAAACTGCGTCGACGATCTCCTGAACGGTCTGGCGGCTGATGACCTTTCCGCAGCGGGGACAATGCGGCACCCCGACCCGGGCGAAAAGCAACCTCAGATAATCGTAAATTTCGGTGACCGTGCCCACCGTCGAGCGAGGATTGGAGGAAGCTTTGCGCTGTTCGATGGCGATAGCCGGACTCAGCCCCTCGATGAATTCGACCTGGGGCTTCTGCATCTGCTGCAAAAACTGGCGGGCATAGGCGGAAAGGCTTTCGACGTATCGACGCTGCCCCTCGGCGAATATGGTATCGAAAGCGAGGGACGATTTCCCCGAACCGGACAGCCCAGTAACCGCGATCAACCGGTCTCGCGGCAGGGTTAAATCTATATTTTTAAGGTTGTGTTCGGCGGCGCCTTTAATAACTATGCTGCTCATCTTCAATCCCTGCAGCCGAATTTCCCGCTCCGGACAGGTAACCGTAACCGATCCCCGGCTCCGGGCCTTCGGCTTCTTGCGGACGAGGTACGGGACGGGTTACCGCGCGCCCCGGCCCTCTTTCGGAGAAACCGTCGTCTCCGGATCAGCCCGCTGAATCCGCACCTCCATCCAACGATCGGCTTGATAGTTGAAGTAGGGGAAACGTACGCATGCCCCCGCTCCACCCCGGGCATTCGGATATCGGTCTTCCCCCGGGAAAGCTTCACAGAAAAGACTATAGCGCGTTCCCCCCTTCTTCGCCGCCGGATTCCCGGGAATTTCGATCAACGCTTCCCCGCCGACCGCCATCCCCCCTCCCCATCCTCCGTAGTACTCGCCGATGAGACGCCGGTACCAGGCCGGTTTGACCGAAACGATATCTCCCGGAACGCCGATCGCCTTGAGTAACACGACGGCTTCCCGAAGAGGTTGGCGGGTGGGACGGCTGAAATAAGTCGTCAATGCCGCCGCCTGAAGCCCCAATAAGCCGACCGCGACCAGGTAGCGGGGAAAGCGACCGGCCAGTCGGTTCCAGCCCAAAGCCGCCGCCAGGAGCACGGCGGGGAGCGCCGGCAACGTCAGTCTGGTGACGAAAACGGGAACGACGCACAGGGAAACCGCGATGGGGAACAGAATAGGGAGCGCGATCCAAGCCGCCAGAATGGGCCGGGTCCCGGGGTGCGATGTTCCTGGGCGAACCGGCAGGAAACCGGTTAACGCCATAATGCCGAGAGCGGTCATGAGGGGGACGGATCCGGCGAACTGCCGCAGCATCCTTCCGATGTCCTCTGCGGCGAGCGGAGGGGTCCAATACCCCCCCCGGCTGAGTTCCCCGGCCTGGCGTATGATTACGAGCAACCAGGGCAGGTAGAGCGCCCAACAGATTCCCTGCAGGATCAGCCATCGCTTCCCCGGGACGGAGAAGTCCCTTCCCCGGAAAATCGCCATGAACGCCACTGCCGCATTCTGAGCCAGTAGCAATGAAAACGAGAATGTATGCGTGTACAGAAGCAGCGTCGTCGAGGCTACATACCCCGCGAGACACCAGCCCCGTCGGCCGCGGACGACTTCGAGAAAAGCGAGCATGGACAGAAGACCCAGGAAAATTTCCAGGGAGTACATCCTCGCTTCGCGGCTGAAATGGACTAAAAGAGGTGAAACCGAACCCAGGGCGGCGGCCAGCAACGCCGGGGCTGGACCGCCAAAAGACGCTCCCAGACGATATATCAGCACCACGGATAAAATTCCGAAGCCGGCGGAGAGCAGACGCAAAGCGGCTTCGCCGCCTCCGGCGATGCCCATCCATCCCCGAAGCATCAGGTAGTACAGGGGAGGATTCGGATCGACGGACGAGCCGCTTATGATCCGTCCCGGCGGAGCGGCGGCCTTAAAGTAGGAAACGCCTTCGTCCAGCCAAAGGCTTTCTCCGCCCAGGTCGGCGCATCTGACCGCGGCGGCCGCGGCCAGAATCAGCACCAGGAGGAGCCGGCGCGTCGACATCCGGTTCATCCCACTTTCAGCCCCAGGAAACGCCTGGCGTTGGCCGTGGTGATGTCGGCCAACTCCGCCGGATCTATCCCTCGGAGCGCCCCCAAGGCGGTCAGCGAGCGCCGAACGTCTCCGGGCACGGTGGGGATGAAATCCCGATCCTCCCGGACGGGAACGGGGCAGTCGGTTTCCAGCACCACCGATTCCAAAGGAGCCGTCCGCAACGCCTCCCGAAGCGGCGGGCTGTATCCGGTCGCGGGCGTTGCCGATATCAGGTATCCGGCCTCGATTATCTCTTTCAGAACCTCCCGCGGGCCGGTGTACCAATGGAAAATCGCCCTGGGGATCTTTTCTTCCCGGACACAGGCGAAAGCGTCGCGCCAGGCGCCCCGGCTGTGGACGATTACCGGCAGATCCAAGCGCCTGGCCGTCCTCAGCTGCAGACGGAACGCTTCGATCTGCAGTTGCTTCTTCTCCTCCCGGCCCGGCTGCTTCTTGCGCAAGGGCTTGATCCAATAATCAAGGCCGATCTCCCCCAGGGCGACCAACTTTTCCCTGTGGGTTTCGATCTGCTCGAGAACCCGTTGCAGTTCCCCGGGTTCGACCTCGTCCGGGTAGAGCCCGATCGCCGGGTAAACCGCAACCGGGGAGGAAGAGGCTATATCCAAAATCCGGGAGTTGGACGCGGCATTGATCCCCACGCCGACGATTCCGCAGACTCCGGCCGAGACCGCCCCGGCCAAGGCCTTCTGAAGATCGCGAAGTTCGTCGAGATGAGCATGACAATCGAAGAGTTCCATTTCCGCTTCAAGAACCCGCGTTCAGGATCAGGTAGTTGGCGACGGCGTTCATCAGAGTGTTGGAAGCCAGGATTGCGCAGTGCAGGTGATCGTCCGGCAGCCCGCCGAGATCTTCCAAAACCGCCGCGGGGGAGAGGGCCAGGGCTTCAGCCAGCGTCCGCCCTCGCGCCAACTGAGTGACGGCGCAACCGGCCGCGAGGGTGGCCTCGCAGCCGTCCGTTTCGAAGGTGGCTTCGCTGATCGTTCCCGACTCGATCTTCAAATAGATCCGCATGGTGTCGCCGCACAGCCCCTTGAGAATGCCGAAACCATTGGCCCTGACTACCGGGCCGAGATTGACGGGGTTCTCGATGTATTCCCAGGCGCGGGGGGGATAAACCTCCTTGAGCTTACCCCGGACGGCTTTCTTGATTTCCTCGGCGATTATCGCCATCCGTTCCTGTTCGTTCATCGCGCGCGCCTCCTATCCCCGATAGCATCAATGCAGGGTTTACAAACCCGATAGGGCGAAAAACCGTCGGCGGCCGGGAACCACGAACTCCGCTGCAAATTGGCTACGGCGACGCAGACGGGCCGCGGCGGTTCCGAACCCATCGGAGAAAAAGCATGAATCCCCCCGCAACAATCCGAAGCCGTCTCCGCCCATTCCCGGCATTGGCGCTGGTACGTGGACAAAGAAGAGATCCCTTCAGGCGAGCCCCGCCGGACAATAGCGTTCAAGGTTCAGGATCGACGCCGCGGCGGCAATCGTCACCCCGTAAAATACGACCGGGCACGGCGTCTCCAAAAACGGCTCGATGGTTCCGTTGACCAGCGTGGTGCCGGTCACCAGGGCCAGATCGCACCAATCCAGCAGGTCCGGAGCCTTTTCCCCTCGTTCGACCTTCACCCCGGATTTCAGCCTTCCCCAATTGTCGGGGTTCATATCGCTGACGCGCACCCGGCGAAGGCGGGAAAGAGCCTCCAACAGGGCCGGCTGTAAGCCGATCAAGGCGACACGCTCGACCCGAGGGCGGCCGGCCAGGAAAGATTCCAAACCCATGGCGCATTCCTCGGGCCCTCGGTCACGGCAGTGCACGGGCCGGTCGACGAGCCCAAGGTGAGCCATAACCGCGTTCAGGGCGGCGACGAAGACGGCGCGGGAGCGGTTGCTACCCAGGGACATCCCCGCGACTTCGCGCAGGGGACCCCGGAAATTCCCCCAATCGTCGGTGAAGGCGTGCCCCCGGGCATCCTTGAATCGGGCTTCGACCAGGCGCTCGACTCCTATGAGGATGGGGAAGTCGGACCGTGCCGGCGTTCCGATTCCTTCCCGCGGGGTCAGCGGACGCCCTTCGACCAGAATTTCATCCGCCTCCCACCCGTTTTCTTCCACCAGATTCCTGAAGTAGCCCTGGAGACGGGGATAGACGCCGATCGCGTTCACAACGGGCGGATCTCCTCCACTTTCAGAAACACCACCGAGCGGGGGGATGGAAACTGCGCCTCCGAACCCTTGCCGGTATACCCCTTGCGGATGTTGTCCTGGATCCGCAGGCTGAGCAGCCGGCGTCGTTTTTCCACCCACTTGGCCGCCATCTCCTGAAAAACCGGGCCCCGATCGACAACGGTTACCGGCCCGGCGAACCGATACCCGTGAAAATCCCGAACGTTGCTGACCGCCAGGCAGATACGGGGGTTGCTATCGACGTTACGCGCCGTGCGCCCGTCGTACAGTTCGAGATAACCTATGCTCGGATCTTCGCGGGAAACCGAAACCACGCTTTTCAGGGAAATGTTGGGCCGACCGAGAGGATCAACCGTCGCTACCGTGACCACATTGGCCTCGAGCAGCATCTTCTCCATTTCTACGCTGAAATCCATAGTCTCCGGCGAGCGTTCTCGGAAAACCTACAGACGCGGAGGCGGTCGATCAGATGGTTCCCCCCAAGGCTTTGATCCTGTCCTTGGCCTTCTGTTCCCACTCGCTCCCGGGATCGGCATATCTCAAATATTCCTGCCAGGTGGAGAGCGCCTTGCGGCGGTTGCCGGCTCCTTCGTACGCTTCAGCCAGAAAAGAAAGAGGGATTTTACGGTAATCGCCGGTCGTTTCCTTAAGGCAGTCCTCCAGGTATTTAATAGCCTTGGAGTAATTCTTCTCCTTGAGGTAAATCCGTCCCAGATACTGGTTGGCCCCGCGATGGTTGTCGCGCTGATCGAGCACATTTTCGAACTTTCGCCGCGCCTTATCGTATTCGCCGGCGTAAAACAGGTCCTTGCCGTCCTCGTAATCGGCGTAGTAATCGCTGTCCTCCTGCGCCCGGGCCGGCGGCGGCCGCAAACCCAGGAACCCGAGAGCCAAAGCCACCAGAATCGCGCTCGAGATAGATTTCATCCCCGTCCCCCTTGCTGTTGGTAAAACGCGCGACCGTCTTACGCTGGAAATTGAATATTGCGGCCGGCGGCAAATGCGCCATCGCGGCCGTTCCTGCTGTGTAGGATACCACGGCCGCATACGGGGAGCAATCCCATCTCCGGAACCCCCGGCCGGCGAGGGGCCCTGGGCCGATCAACGCGAGCGCCCGCGCAGGCTGCGGACAACTTCGACAACGGCTTCGGCGGCAACGCGGATTTCTTCTTCGACCGTGGCGGCTCCTAACGAGAAGCGGACAGCGCTCTGGGCGCGTTCCGGTCCGAACCCCATGGCGGTGAGCACGTGCGATGGCTCCAATTTCCCCGAGGAACAGGCGGACCCGGTCGAAACTTCGACACCCCGCGCGTCCAGACCCAGTACCAACGCCTCGCCGTCAACGCCCGCAAACGACAGGTTGAGGGTATTGGGAAGCCTTGCCGTCCGGTGCCCGTTGAAGGAAACACCCGGAAGCGAACTTTCTATCATGGTTTCGAGCCGGTCGCGAAGCGATGACACCCTGTCTCCGTATTTCCGCACCTCTGCGACCGCCAATTCCAAAGCCAGGGCGAACCCGATGATCCCCGCCACGTTCTCGGTCCCCGACCGGCGACCGTCCTCCTGCCCCCCTCCATGTATGAGCGAATGCAGTTCGAGGCCGGATCTGCAGTATAGAGCGCCCACCCCTTTGGGACCCCCGATTTTATGAGCGGAAACGGCCATCATGTCTCCCGGCGGGCACTCTACCGGAATTTTGCCTACGGCCTGAATGGCATCGACATGCAATAAAACCCCCCGCGGGGACAGGAGTTTCATGATCTCCCGCACCGGCTGCACCGTCCCCACCTCGTTGTTTGCCGCCATCACCGAGACCAAAACGGTTTCCGACCGGACCGCGGCCGCCACCGCTTCGGGGTCGATCATCCCGAACGCATCGGGTTTCACCCGCGTTACCGTACAGTCGGTCGATTCAAGATAACGACAGGGGTTGAGGACCGCCGGATGCTCGATCGCGGTGGTGACGATATGGCCGCCGCCACGGGCTCCAACCGATCCCTTGATCGCCAGGTTATCCGCCTCCGAACCGCCTCCGGTAAAAATAATCTCTTCGGGGAGGCAGCCGAGCGCGCGTCCGACCCGAAACCGGGCGTCTTCGATCTTCTCCCGGGCCAGGCGGCCAGAAGCATGCAGCGACGAAGGGTTGGCGGAAATCACTTCCGCCGCCGCGCGCATGATTTCCGCCACTTCCGGGCGGACCGGGGTGCTGGCGTTATGATCGAGATATACCCGCAATGCGCTCACCGCCGGTTTCCTCCGGCAATACCTTCGAAACAGCGGTAGCCGAACTCGGGTCCCGAAGACGGTCTCACCGGCATGTTCGCCAACTCTTCCCCGAGGTTCCGAGCCGAAGCCAGGATATCGGATACGCGCCGGATCTCTCCGGAACCGTCAACCCTTCGGCAAAGGACCCCCCCTTCCAGCGTAAAACCGACGGCGGCGAAAAAATACCGCAGGGTCCGCAGCATTCCGTCAAAAAGAAGCCGCCCCCCCGTCGCTCCCGCCAGCAGAGCCAGACCGGGGCGGGGAAGCCCGGCGGGCATGGGGCCGGAAGCCCAGGAAGCCTGCGCTCGATCCATCAAAGATTTGAGCGGTCCGGGAAACCCGTAAAAATAAACAGGCGCCGCCACGACCAAAGCATCTTTCTCCCGGATAGTGCTGAAAAACCGGGAGGCATCGTCGGTGTATACGCATTCGCCGCTCGAAGCACACGCCCCGTTGCCGCAACAAGGAGCGAACCTGAGATCCGAGACCGTGATTTCCTCCCAGCGGCTTTTCCCCCCGATCTCGACCCCCTCTTTGAAAGCGTTCAAGAGGATGTCGCTGTTCCCCCCCCGGCGGGGGCTACCCCTTACGGCCATTACTTTCATGAAGGGTCCCCGGCGTTCAACCGCCCCCCAAGCGCAGAAAAACCTGAATACGGGAATCCTCCAAAAGCTTCCGCGATAAGGGCAAGGACTCTCCGTCACGCGTCACCAGCAGGTGGCGAATCTGTTCCGGGGGGTACTTCAGCGATTTCGCCAGCGCTTCCTGCACCGTTACCCCGGAGGGAAGTTCCAGGGAGAGATTCTTCCCTCCCTCGGGGGCCCGAAGCGGGCCCCTCAGTTCGATGCTGACACGCATGACTCCACACATTGCCCGGCGGCCGGAAAGCGGATGCGGGCTTATTTCATTCCCTGTTTGGCGATGGCATCCAGCACTTTTTCGGGAGTGAAGGGGGCGGAGAACATTCTGATCCCCAGCGCGTTATAAATGGCGTTGGAGATCGCCGGCATCGGACCGTTGATACAGACTTCCCCCACGCTCTTCGCTCCATAGGGACCCGTTTCCTCGTAGGAAGGCACGAAGATGGTTTTGATGGGGAGGCGGTCACGGCTGCAGAAGATCTTGAAGTAATCGTAATTCGGATTGAGCAGCTTGCCCCTGGAATTGAAGATGAACCGTTCCACCAACGCG
Source organism: bacterium (assembly GCA_035380285.1). Lineage (NCBI taxonomy): Bacteria > bacterium. The sequence continues at coordinate 46,801 of DAOSXE010000006.1, forward strand.
TAGCTCAGTCCGTTGACGACGGCTCCCATCACCTGTCCGTGGCAAAGAGCCGGATTGATGGGAGTTCCGCATTCCACCGCCTGCAGATAAGAAAGAACCTTGATCCGGCCCGTCAGGGTATCGACCTCGATCTCGACGAAATGGGCTGCGGTCGGAGGAGGAGATTCCTCGGACGTGCTCGATTCGCACGCGGCGATCTGAAACTGGTGCTTTTCATAGAGCGAATATGTCCCGACCTGTTTCAGGGTCACGGAAGCTCCGTCGGAACCGATCACCTTCGCTTTTTCCAGCCGGACCCGGTCAGGGGACGTCTCCAGCATCTCCGCACCGACTTTGAGGATCAATTCTTTGACTTTTTCCGCCGTTTTCTTCACCGCCCGGCCGGAAAGATACGTCGTCGAGGAAGCGTAAGCGCCGACGTCGAAGGGAGTCAGGTCGGTATCGGAAGCGTAGACGATAATATCGTCGGTGGCGACGGTCAACGTCTCGGCGGCGATCTGGGCCAGAACCGTATCGGAGCCCTGGCCGATATCGGTGGCCCCCAGATTAAGATTGAATGAACCGTCGTCGTTCATCTTGATGAAGGCGGAGGCCATGTCGATATATGGGATCGAGGACCCCTGAATCATCGGGGACATGCCTACTCCCCGGCGATAACGCCCCGAATCCTTTTTCCGGGCCAGTTTCCGCTTCCATCCGAATTCCCGGGAGCCGACCCGAAGGCAAGCGGCTAGTTCGAACGACCCGATCCTCGGGGCTCCGGTGGTGGCACCCTCCCCCAGTTCATTGAGAATCGGGACTTCGGCGCCGGGAGCGATGATGTTTTTCAAAAGCACGTCCACCGGATCCATCCCCAGTTTCACCGCCAACTCGTCGATGGCGCAGGCCGTCGGCAAGATGCCCTGGGTCCCTCCGTAACCCCGGTAAGCTCCGGCGTTGGGGAGGTTGGTGTAAGCGACATCGCTGGTAAAACGCATGTTCGAACAGGCGAACATGACCAACGTCCGCATCCCGACATTGCAGGCAACCGTCAGGCCATGGTTGCCGTAAGCGCCCGTATTGGACAGGGCGTGAAGATCGATGGCGTTGATCGTGCCGTCGCGGCCTGCCCCGATTTTAATGTTGGTCACCATGCCGTGCCGGGTGCGACTGGAGACGAAAACTTCTTCCCTGGTCATGCGGATCTTGACCGGTTTGCCCGTCTTCAGAGTCGCGGCGGCGACATATGGTTCCAAAACGATGTCCTGCTTGCTCCCGAAACCGCCTCCCAAGCGGGGCTTGATGACCCGGACCCGTTTGACCGGAATATCCATAGCCCGGGCGACGATTCTCCGTACGTGGTACGGGACCTGCGTCGAAGAAACGATGGTCAAACGTCCGTTGGGATCGAGATACGCCAGCGAACAGTGCGGCTCGATGGCGGAGTGCGCCGATATATGGTTTTCATATTCCCGGTCGATCCTGATCTCCGAGGCTTTGTAGGCCTTATCGACGTTACCGATGGCGGCGTCCACCCGAGCCACCAAATTGCGCCGGGGTTCGTAGGGGATGGGAATTATTACGCGGCAATCCTTTTCATCGTGGACGACAGGAGCGCCTTTCTTCAGTGCTTTGCGCACGTCCAGAAGAGGCTCGAGTTCCTCGTATTCAACCTCGATCGCCCCCAAAGCGCGTTCGGCGGCTTCCTCCGTGTCCGCCACCACCAGCGCCACTTCGTCCCCCACGAACCTCACCTTGTTGTCGAAAATGAACTTATCGTAAGGAGAAGGTTCGGGATAGCCCTGCCCCGCGGTCGTCACCGCTATCCGGGGCACATCCCGCCAGGTGATGACCGCTTCCACGCCGGGCATCCTTCGCGCCTTGGTGGTCCTGATCGATTTTATCCGCGCATGCGCCAAGGGACTGCGCAGTATTTTCCCGTGCAGCATTCCGGGGATATCGAAATCATCCGTATAGACCGGCTGGCCCGTCGCCAGCGCCACGGCGTCTACTTTGCGCACGCCCTTGCTAACTTCAGAAAATATTTTTCTCTTCATCTGTTCTTCCAACGGTTGAACCCTTACTTCTTCTTGGCCGATTTGCCCGAGGCCCGGAGGCGTTGCGCCGCCATCTTGACACCCGAAAATATCTGTTCGTAGCCGGTGCATCGGCAGAGATTCCCGTCCAACGCCCGGCGTATCTCGTCTTCGGTCGGATTGGCCTTCCGATCCAGCAGAGCCTTGGCGGCAAGAATCATCCCGGGCGTACAGAAACCGCACTGAATGGCCCCGGCGTCCATGAATGCCTGCTGGATCGGATGGGGACGCTGCTGGTCGCCGAGACTCTCGAGGGTCACCACCTCCCGACCGTCGGCGGTGGCGGCCAACACCAGGCAGGAGTTGACCGGCCGACCGTCCAAAAGCACGGTACAGGCCCCGCAAGCTCCTTCCCCGCACCCGAATTTCGGACTTTTATACCCCGACCGCCGCAGCAAATCCAACAGCGATTCCGCGGGACGAACCTCCAGGCTTTTCTTCAGTCCGTTGATGCTTATCGAGATAGGTATCATCGTCCTCCCTCCTCCCCCCGCGACAGACGTTCCAGGATATCCCGGACCAAAACCCCGCAAAGAACTTTCTTATATTTCAGAGTGCACCGGATATCCTTAATCACCCTGACCTCGGCCTCGGCCGCAGCCGAGGCTTTGGCCAGAACCGGTGCCGTAATCTTCGTTCCCCTCACCACCGCTTCCACCTTTTCCAGGCGTTGCGGCAGTGCCGAGGCCCCCCCCACCACCAAGGAGATTTCCCGGCACCTGCCCTTAACGATCCGGACCGCGGCGGCGACCTTGATCAGAGCGAAATCGTTCTCGGTCAGCGTAAAATCGCGATAACGAGCGACGGTCCCGTTCTCGAGGGAGGGGAAGACCACCTCCGTGACCAATTCGCCCGTCTTCAGGATCTGGCGCGGCGGGCGGGCAAAAAATTCATCCGCCGACAAGCTCCGGGATACGGCCCCGCCGGTGACTATATCCGCCTTCAGCGCCATGAGGGCCACCGGCAGATCGCACCAGATAAACGGCTGGGAAATATTGCCCCCCACGGTGATCAGGTTCCGGTTGAGCGTGGATCCTATCCGGGAAGCGACCGCCGTAAGTATGCCGTCGGCGTAGGAGGCGACCGGACGCGATTCCAGAAGATCGTTGATCCGGGTCATGGCTCCCACTCGGAGAGATTTTCCGGATTTGGCTATAAAATCAAGCGGCAGCCGGGAAAGACTCACCAGTTCTTCGGCCCGGTTGTACGGAGCGAAGGCGAAAGTGATCCCTCCGGCAATAGGAACAGCCCTGCCCTCGGCCGCGGCCAGGGCGGCTCCGGCCTCCTCCACCGTCCGAGGGAAGGAGACCCTCTGCAGGGAAGTCAAACGTATCATGGCACAACAACTCCTCGCTGGTTGGTTTTCCAATTTCATACCGCGCCGAACCCGGCGCGGCGATTAATCTTCCTTCAATTTTTCGGCTTCTTCGGCTGTCCGTTCCCGGAGAGAGAGCGCTCCCGCGGGGCAGAGGAAGGTACACATCCCGCAACCGATACAGCGTTCGGGATCGGTCTCCGGAAGCATATCCCGATTCAATTCTATGGCCAGGTACGGGCAGCGCGTGCAGTTTCCGCAATGAACGCAGAGGTCCTCGTTCACCGACGATATCTTCTTAACCGCCGACAATTCCATGAAATCCCGGATGGGGTTCGGCAATGCGATTCCGATCAGTTCGGCGACGGAACCGATCCCGCGGTCCTGCATCAGGTGGCTCAGCCCCTGGCAGAGTTCCCGGATGATCCCCACCCCGAAACGCTCGGCGATGGTGCAGAATTGGACGGTTCTGGTGCCCAAAGCCAGAAAATGCGCGGCGGCCATGTAGTCCATGGGACCCCCGTTGCCCGAAACATGAACCCCGAGGTTGCCGATCTTGGCCAAGGAAAGATAATTGATGGGGGCGATGGCGGCGCCGCTCATCCCGACCACCGCGCCTTCTTCCCACTGTTTCTTCTCCATCCACCGAAAATCCATGGAAGGGAATGTATTCCCCAGAGTGATTCCTGCCTTCGACTTCGGATAACGGTCGAATACCGTTTGGATGGCTTTGACGATGGTCGATATCTCGGTCACGGCCGGTGTCAATTTGAAGAGCTTGGGGATGTCAGGATCGCCGATTTCGAGTACCCAACCGATGATTTTGCAGGTGAGAGCCGCATCCTGGGAGACGATATCCCCCTCGGCTCCCTCCCCTCCCTGGGGGCAGGAGAGACTGTACTCGATCACTTGCGCTCCCGCCGCTTCGAGTTTCCGGGTATTCGCCTGCCAGGTTTTTTTATCTTCCTCGTCGTTGCCCGAGACCGTCCCTCCGGTGGATGCCCCGGTCAGCCGATCCGGGTAAAGCCGGTTAAGTTGGCCGATCTCGGCGCAGACCCGGTCAAGAGTATGACCGGAGACATTATCGCAATTGGCGAACGTCTCATCGTCGAACTGGAACATGTATTCACCCGGGATATGGATGGGAAGACCGTCGAATGAGGTCTTCATAATCCCCCCGGCCCAACCGGCTTCATAAGCCTTCTTCATCTGCTCCAAACCGTCGCTGGGAGGCGCGGCCGAAAGCAGGAACGGATTGACCAGCGTTTTTCCGAAGAAATCGGTGTCCAGCGAAACCGGCAGGAAGTCGTATCCGTCCAACATCAGTTCGGATTTATTGGGACGGCCGGCGGCAACCGTCTCGCTTCCGGAAAGAAAGGCTTCGACCGCGGCGGCGGCCTGCTTGCCCGAGGCCACGGCCTCCACCACGGTGGACGGTCCCAAGACATAATCGCCCGCGGAAAACACGGCCGGGTTATCGCAGCGGGGATACGCCGTCCGGGTTCCGATGGCGATAATAACCGTATCGATCCCCCGGCGCTCCTGGGAACAACCGGCCAGGTCGCTGACGCAGTCGAGGCTGAAACAGCGATCGGGAGGAATGGCGACCTTGGTCGTTTCCAATCCGCTGACGGCACCGTGTTCGGCCACTATGCCGGTCACTCTGGTCCTTCCGTTGATATCGACTCCGTTTTCCTGCAACTCCTGAAACTCCCGGGAGGTCAGGGGCATTTCCCCGAGGCTTTCCAGGGCGAACATCTCGACATAGTCGGCGCCGGCTCGTTTCGCCACCACCGCGCAATCGGCGGCAACGGCGCCTCCCCCGACCACTGCCACCCGGCCAGAAACCACAAAAGCGCCCGGCTGCAGCAGAAAATCGATCGCCGGGATGGCCAGTTCTTCGTTTTGAATACCCATGCGCACCGGCTCCCACCTCCCCACGGCCACGATTACGGCGTCGTAGCCTTCTCCAAGCAAAGATTCGGGGCGATCGACGGAGACTTCCAGTTTGAGACCGATCTTTCCCAGGGAAAGACAGAACCGGATATCTTCCTCCAGAACCTGAGAGTCAAGGCGATAGTCCGGAATGGTGCGCGCGGCTCCGCCGGGCCTCCCGGTCTTCTCGAAAACGTCCACGCTATGTCCGGCGGAACCCAGGACCGCCGCCGCGCTCATGCCGGCCGGCCCCGCGCCGATGACCGCGATTTTTTTACCGGTGGAAGCCGCCGGAACAAATCGGGGCATCACTCCGATTTCCCGGGCGCGGGCGATAATGTCGGCTTGAAGCGTGGGTATTTCGATGGGCCGGTCGAGATCTTCGTGAACGCATGTGCGTTGACAGTGCCAATCGGGACAGACTTGACCGCAAACCCCGCCGAAGGGATTGGCGGCCATGATCATGGCCGCGGCGCGACGGATATCCGAAGGCTTGCCGCCGCGCGCCGCCATGATGAAATCGGTGGGAGAAACACCCGCCGGGCAACCGTTTTCATTTCCGCAGCCGTTACGGCAGGGTTTTTCTTCGCAATATTCGCAACGCTCCAACTCGCGTTTGAACTGGGCGTCGGACATTTTCATCGTATCTTTTCCCATGACTTCCTCCTCCCGGGAATCAACTACAGACCGGTATTCAAGCCGAACATTTTAACCGGATCGGGAAAACGATGGCAACCTCGATCCCAACGGTCAACGGACCGCGTTTAACCCCGATCGTTTCAGTTTCTTCTCCATTGCCGGAGCGAACTCCTGCAGAACCCCCGTATCCAGGGACGCGATCCGCAATCTGGTCCGGTTATCCGGAGTCGATTCGAAAAACATCACGATATCCTCGTCCAGAACCTGGCCTCGAACCTCCACGCCGCGACAGACAAGATAATCGTCTCCCTCGGAGACGACCGCGGAATTCTGTTCGGTGAGCAGCCCCCGTAATATTTCCCTCAGCGTCTCCGCGTCAGTGGCCACCGTCAGAGCATCGAAATCGTTCCGGCGCGGTTCGAGAAGGTAATAGGCGAAGTGAACGGATACGAAACGGGCCAGATCGTTGTTCAGTGAAACTATGGCCAGGGCGGTTTGGTCGGCCGCGGTTTCGGTAAAAAAGTACCCCACTTCGGTGGTATCGATGGCGCGCGGGAACAACCGGTCGTAGCCCATGGTTATCAGATAACCGTCTTCTTCGTCTTCCAGATAGGTGACGACGCCCAGATAGTCGACGACCCCGGTAACGAGCGCGAAAGCCGTCGTCCGTTCGAACGGCAGGACATGGGTAAAACGCCCGGTTTTTTCATCCTCCAACCGGGCGAGCGAAGTCCCCGCGATCCACCGGAACACTCCGCAACCGCAACTTGTCACGACCAGGATCATGACCCCGACCGCACCGCTCCTGCGCAGAACCGTCTTCATGACTCCTCCTCCGGCGCATGGATAACGATCGCCTGGTCGGTAACGGAGACGATCCGCCCGGCGATGCTGGCATGAACCCGCGCCCCCAGAGCAGCGGCCGGAGGTTCCGCGACCACGTCTCCCGCGGAAACCGTGTCGCCTTCCGCGACCACGGGGACCGCCGGGGCCCCCGCATGTTGTTTGCAGGCGAGCCTGACCCGTTTCAGTTTCAGCGCGCCGTCCCGCAAAAGAGCGGGCCGCTCATAACGGGCGACATCGATCCGGGCAGCCAAACGCGACACGGGAACCTTTCGGCCCCATCCCCACGGATGCGGCTCGGAGGGAGGAGCGACGGGTGGTTTTTTGAATCCGGCGGCCTTCATGGCCTCCAGCAAGCCGGCGATCACCCGTGCGGGCGAGAGCGAAGTAGGGCAGGCGTACAAGCCGCATAAACCGCATTGGCAGCAAAACCACGCGCGTTCCAGATCTTCGGCCGGAATGTTCTCCCACTGCTGCTGTCCGACCAGGCGCATGATGACGTGCGGTTCGATCCTGTGCCCGAGCAGGTACCGGGGGCAGTAATCGGTGCAGTATCGGCATTGATCGCAGGCGCGACCGGCCCGGGCCACGTCCACCTCCACCGGCCTGGTCCTGGCCTCGATCAGCTTGTGAACGGCGGGTAGCACGATCAGGCCGGTAGTGGTCTTCTTCACGCTCGGACCGGAAATCGCCCCCATCACCGGGCCGCCGTCGATGACCCTGTAATCGGGGCACGAAACCCCTCCGGCGGCGGCGAGAACATCTTCGACGTATGCTCCCACCGGGACTTCAAGGGTTACCGGTTCGCGGACTTCCCCGGCGACCGTCAGGGTCCTGGTCGTCACCGGGATTCCCCGGGAAGCCCGGGCAATATTGATGATGGTGCCCACGTTACTGACCACCGCACCGACGTCCAGGGGGATGCCTCCTTCGGGAACGACTTTTCCGGTGACTTCACGCACCAAAACCTGTTCGTCGCCGGCGGGGTAGTAACTCCCCATGAGGTGCAGATCGACCGGGAGTTTCCGTCGGGCGATTTCTTCCCGAAGCGCCGATACCGCCTGGCGGTATTTTTGTTTCAACGCCACCACCGCCTTCCGCGCCCCCACCGCTTCCTTCAGCAGAACCAGGCCCTGCACCAGGTCCCCGGGACGGGCGGCCATAAGTTGTTGATCGACTTTGAGCAGGGGCTCGCATTCCGCTCCGTTGGCTATGACGACCGCCGCCCGGGCGGCGACTTTGACGTGGGTGGGGAACCCGGCGCCGCCGGCCCCCACCACCCCCGCTTCGCGCACGCGTTCTGCCAGATCCCGAGTCATTCCTGTCCGGCCGTGACGGGCGAGCCGGAAACGGCATCGCCGCCATATCGTTTGGTGACGGGTATTTCCCGTTTCCCCTGGATAACCAGCGCCTCGATCATCCCCGGGGTTCTTTCGGCCATCAGGGAAAAGACCACGTCCTCTCGAACGTCGTCGAGCGGTTTCACCCCCCCCTCCCCGTCGGTATAACGTTCCCGGTGGTTCCGGTAATATTCCCCGATCTCGGCTTCGGAAGGAGCGGCGCGAAGATGCACCTCCCGCTCCAGAAATAGATCGACTACGGCTTCCTTCCTGATCTTGGCCCGCAGGTCCGCCATCGTCAGTCCGTCGCGGGCCAGGGCTTCGGCCAGAGAGGCTTCGTCGGGAAATCGATCGAGAATCGATCGGTACTTCTCTTCCACGGAACCGTCCACCCCTTCCAGACCGGCCTTCTCGCCCATCTGGTAGAGGATTTCGCTTTCGATCATCCGGTCTAGTATGCTTTCTTCAAACCCGTCCCACGGTTTTTGCCCCCGCATCAGCAGGGGCTGGGCGGAAGCGTTGACCGCCCGGGCCAGGTCCAGCGACGAAATGCGGGTTTCCCCCACCACGGCGACGATCATTTCGGGGTTGGCGGCAACATCCGCATATCCGGAACGGGAGCGGTCGGGCCCCTCGCCGCAGCCGGAAAGACCGAGCATAACCAGGGCGGCCGGTCCGGCGGTCCTCCACAAAAACCGCGGATAGTTTCGAACGGAAGCGGGTTTCATCTTCTTCAACCTCCCAACAGGCTCAGCGCTTCGGCCCGGGTTCTGGGATCCGAGCGGAAAATCCCCCGGAGAGCTTCGGTCGTGACCTGCGTCCCCGGTTTCGTCACCCCCCTCATGCTCACGCAGAGATGCTCGGCCCGCACCTGGACCAGAACTCCTCTCGGAGACATCTTGTCCATCAGAAGGTCGGCGATCTCCGTCGTCATCCGCTCTTGGACCTGAAGCCGCCGGGAAAACAGTTCCACCACCCGGATCAGGCTGCTGAAGCCGGCGATCAATCCCTCCCGGGGGATGTACGCGATATGGACAACTCCGAAAAAGGGAAGCAGGTGGTGCTCGCAGACGGAGTAAAAACGAATATCCTTGAGAACGACGATTTCATCGAACCCTCCGTAGCGGAACACGCGAAGGACGTCACCGGGGTCGGCCCCGTATCCGCCGAATATTTCTTCGCAGGCTTGGCAGACGCGCTCCGGAGTTCGATCCAAGCCCGGACGGCCCGGGTTTTCACCCAACCCCGAAAGAAAATCGCGGATCGATTCCCGAATTTTTTCTTTATCCATCCCTCTTCACCTTCCCCGAATGTTCTATGATTTTCCGGGGACAAACCTCGATGCACTTTCCGCACTTTATACAAAGTTCATAATCAATCCGAGCCAAATTATCCTCGATCGTGATCGCCCCGACCGGACATTCGCGGACGCATTTGCCGCAGGCGATGCACCCGACCAGGCAGACCCTGCTCACTTCCCGGGCCGGATTCCGGGATGAACACCGGATATCGACCACGGCCGCGACCGGGACCAGACGAATCAAATGACGGGGACAAACCTTGACGCAGAGACCGCAGGCGACGCACTTGCTTTCATCGATCACCGGGTTGCGGTGGGAGTCGATATATATGGCTTGAAAAGGGCAGATGTCCAGGCAGCTGTAATAGCGGAGGCACCCGTAGTCGCAGGCGCTTACCCCTCCCCCGAACTGGTTGGCGGCAAAACAGTTTTGCACCCCGCGGTATTGATACCGCAGGGAAACGTCATGGCCGCCCCGACAGAATATCCGGGCGGTTTTAGGCGCCTTTTTCTCCGGAGCGCGTCCCAATACCTGGGCGATCCTATCGGTGTTCTCGGCCGAACAAACCGGACAGACTCCGACCTCGATCCGATTGTCGATCAGGGCCCGAGCGCAGGCCAGGCAACCGGAAAATCCGCAGGCCCCGCAGTTCGCCCCGGGCAGAAGATCGTTGACGATATCGAGCCGGGGGTCGGTCCGGACCCGGAAGAATCTGCTCCCCAGGCCCAGCGCCGCTCCGAAAACAAGCCCCAGGCCGGCCAGGGTGAAGATTGTCGCCAGAAGCGGCGTCATAAGCCCGCAAACCCGGTAAAACCCATGAAGGCCATCGACATCAACGCCGCCGTCACGAAAGCTATCGGAGCATCCTTCATGGCTTTGGGTAGGTCCACTTCCTCCAGGCGTTCCCGGATGCCGGCCATGAGAACCAGGGCCAGAGTGAACCCGGCGCCGGCGCCCAAGCCCTGACAAACGCTTTTCAGGAAACTTCCCGGAACAGGGCCCGCATCCGTGAAAAACGCATTGATGTTGAGCAGCGCCACGCCCAAGACGGCGCAGTTGGTGGTTATCAGCGGCAGATAAATCCCCAACGCCCGATAGAGAGCCGGTGCGGTTTTCTGGATAACCATCTCCACGAACTGCACCAGAGCCGCTATCACCAGAACGAAAGCGATGGTGGTAAGGACGGTCAGATCGAATGACCCGGGAACGTAATCGTTTCCCGCCAACCGATACCAGACATTGGCCGGTCCCGGAGCCAACAGGTAATGATAGACCAACCAGGTGACCATGGAAGCGACGGTCATGACGAAAATGACCGCGACGCCCATGCCCGCCGCGGACTTGAGATCCTTGGAAACCCCGATATAGGGGCAGATCCCTAAAAATTGCTTCAGGACAAAATTATTGACCAGGACCGCCGCGAAAAAAACCATGAAAACTTCCGCGGCCATCAGCGGATTTCTCCCCTGTCGGTGCTGGGAGAGGGATCGGGCCGGGCGGCGGACGGCGGTTCCTCAAGTTCGTCGATAATCGCCTGAAAATTGACGACGTACCTGCTCTCCGGTTCCATCTCGATAAATTTCCGGAGATTCTCGATGGCTTTATCCCGGTACGTGACCGGATCGAGGTTGTAATACGAAGCGCCGAGGACTCCATACGCGGTCGAATAATCGGGGTACATCGCCAGGCCCTGTTCGAGTGCCTCGATCGCGCGCGCCGGCTGCTGGAGTTCGTATAGACACAGTCCCATCTCGCAAGATATCTTCCCTTTCTGTACCGGATCGGTCTCCAGCATCAGGGCGCGCCGGTAATTTTTGATGGCGGCTTCGTAATTTCCGTCCACCGCGTCGTTCTGAGCGGCTTCGCAATACTCGGGGCCGGTGCTGGGGCCGCAGGAGACACAAAACCCGGCCACCGAGGCCAGCAGCACCGCCGCCATCAACTTTTGCCTGGTCGTATACCCTTTCATCATCAGTTCCTCGCCGTTTTTGCGCCGCTTCGTCGCATCCGAAACAGGGCCAGAAGCACCCCGATGGTTAAAAACGCCCCGGGAGGCAGTATCATGATCAGAGCCGGAGAATAACCGGCGATCACGCGGTACCCCCAGATGGAATTGCTTCCCGCCAGCTCGCGGACCAATCCGATCTGAAGCAGCGCCAGGGTAAAGCCGACCCCCATTCCCAAGCCATCGAGTATGGAAAGACCGACGGGATGACGGGAAGCGAAAGCCTCGGCTCTTCCCAGGATGATGCAATTAACCACGATCAAGGGAATATAGATGCCCAGGCTGCGGTTCAACTCGGGCAGATACGCCTCAAGGACCAGTTCGACCACCGTCACGAAGGTGGCGATAATTACGATAAAACAAGGTATCCGTACCCGGCGCGGAACCAGATTCCGAAGCAGCGAGACCAACAGATTGGAGAAAACCAGAACAAAGGTCGCCGAGACTCCCATCCCCAGGGCGTTCTTGACCGAAGTGGACACCGCCAGGGTGGGACAGAGCCCGAGCATAAGGATAAAAACCGGATTTCTCCGGAACAACCCCTTGGTCATTTCCTGAAAAGGCGTCATGGTTCGGGGCCGTCCATGCCCTGTTGGCGCAGAAAAGCTTCCAAGCTGTCCCGAACCGCCTTAACCACCGCTTTACTGGTGATCGTGGCCCCGGTCAAAGCTTGAATGTTTTCGGTCTCGGCGGCTTTGACCACCCTGAGCTGCTTGAGCTTTTTCCCCGCAAACTGCTCCTGGAACCACGGCCGGGCGGGCGCTTCGGCGGAGGGAGTCCCGGCCAGAACGCCCCAGAGCGAACGATCCTTACCGGTCACGACCGCCTGGTCGCCCAGTCCTGGGGTCTCGCTTTGACGGAGTATGTCGATGCCGGAAAGAGTTCCCCCGGGATCGATGCCCACCATGACTTCGATCGGCCCGCTGTAGCCGCGGGCGGAACCGATGAAAGCATACCCCGCCGGGTCGCCGTTTTCGAGGTAGCCGATATAATAATCGATGGAGCTCCCGGCGGAAAGATCGGAGAACGTTGCCGCCGACGGTAAGACCACCCGGAGAGAAGCAAGGCGTTCCTGGGTTTGCCGCTTTTTCACTTCTCCCGAGGTATGGCCGGCGACTTCAAACAAGACGACGGCCGCGGCTAGGCAGATCGCCCCCAGCACTACCCCCATTTTCATTATTCCGTCGGATTTCATCTGGTCCCGAAGGCCGGGGGCCGTAAGTAGTGATCTATCAATGGAGTAAACGCGTTCATAATCAATATCGAATAACAGACTCCTTCGGGAAAACCCCCGTATAGTCGGATCAGTGAAGTCAATGCTCCGCAGCCGCAGCCGAATAACAGTTTCCCCTTTCCCGTTAAAGGGCTGGTTACCATGTCGGTGGCCATGAAGAACGCCCCCAGAAACAAGCCCCCGCTGAGCATGTGTTCGAGAGGGGAAAGAGCTATCCTGCCCGCGGAGGAGGGAAGCAGCCAGGTGAGGAGCGCCACCATACCGATGAATGACACCGGGATCTCCCAGGTGATGTAGCCGAGCGCCAGGAGGAATACCCCGCCCGCCAAAAGGGCCAGGGCCGAGGTTTCTCCGATGCTCCCGCCGGTATTCCCCAGAAACAGGTCGAGGTCGGTGAGTCCGCCGGGGCCGCCCGGCATCCACTGGGCCACGGCGTTTTTGGCCGCGCCCAGCGGAGTGGCGTACGTCAAAGCGTCGACGCCGCCGGCGCCGAGAGGGGGAACCCATTGGGTCATGTTCGTCAGCCAGGAATGCATGACGAAGGTTCTTCCCGCCAGCGCCGGATTGAAAATATTGCATCCCAGGCCCCCGAACGCCTGTTTGGCCACGGCGATACCGAATGCGGAACCGACGGCCGGGAGCCAGAGAGGAACCGCGGGAGAAATGCAGAAAGCAAGAAGCAACCCGGTGAGGAAAGCGCTGCCGTCGGAGACCGTGACTCTCACCCCCCTCGCCTTCTGGATCACCGCCTCGGTCGCGACGGCGCTGGCAATGGCGATACATTCGATCAAGAGGGCCCGGAAACCGAAAACCAGTACGCTGCAGACCCACGCCGGGACCAGAGCCGCCGTAACCGACCACATGATTCCGGGGACCGAACGCCTTTCGGAGAGATGAGGCCCGGGGGCGACAACGAAGAGCGGGGCCGAGGCAACGGTTTTCATGTTTCTTTCCGGCCCCCGCGCGCGGCGGCTTTTCCCAACTGTATCAGTTGCACCAGTTCACGCTTGGCCGGACAGACAAACGCGCAGCAGCCGCATTCCAGGCAATTCTCGCCGCCCGCCTCTCGAAATTCATCGTACTTACCCTGTTGCGACAACCGCGCCAGATCGCAGGCGGCCAAACCCATCGGGCAGACCCGAACGCAGCTGCCGCAGCGGACGCAGGGATATTCGACCGGGGACGGTGGCGCCGGAAGTACGACCACACCCGATGTCCCCTTGATAACCGGCGCATCGAGCGACGCTTGCGGTATCCCCATCATCGGTCCCCCCGACAGAATCTGGAGGTTGTCCCCCCGGATCCCCCCGGCGGCGACGGTCAGCCAGGAAAACGGAGTCCCCACGCTGACCCGGAAATTTCCGGGTTCGACTACCCCCGGACCGGTGACCGTCACCACCCTGGAGATCAGAGGCTCTCCGAGTAAAACTGCATCGGCCACTGCCGCGCAGGTTTGGGCGTTTTGGACCACGCACCCGACATCGGCGGGCAACTTTCCCGAGGGGACTTCCCGGCCTAAAAGCGCTGCAATCAGTTGCTTTTCCGAACCTTGCGGATACTTGATTCGAAGCAGAACGGGGAATATTTCCGGAAACGGGGCCAGGAAAGGGCCGATTTTATCCAGAACGTCCTTCTTGTTCTCCTCCAGGGCGATAATGCCCTGGGCAGCGCCGGCGGCTTTCATGGACAAGCGCAGACCCTGGAGCGCCTTCTCAGGCGTTTCGAGGAGAATCCGGTGATCCACGGTTAAAAACGGCTCGCATTCGGCTCCGTTGAGAATTACGTACTCGATTCGGGCACTGTCGGGGGGGGTCAACTTGACGTGGGTCGGGAATCCCGCTCCGCCCATGCCCACGATGCCGGCATCCCGCACCCGGGCTCGAATCGTCTCCGGAGTCCACTCGTCTTCACGCGCCAGGGGAGGCAGCGGAGCCCTCCGTTCGTTTTCTTCTCCCGCGGTTTCGATCGCGATCGCCCGAGATCTTCCCCTGATCGGATGCGGGAACTCTCCGATCGCCGTGACGCATCCGGTCGCCGGAGCATGAAGTGGAACGGAACAGTAACCGACGGGTTCGGCGATGACCTGACCGCGCCGGACCTCAGTCCCCCTCTCCACCACCGGGCGCGGAACGGCGCCGGAATTCTGGGCCAGGGGAAGGATCAGAACCGGAGGCAACGGAAGAGCGCGGATGGGCTTATGCGCGGTCAGTTCTTTATATTCCGGCAGTCTGACCCCGCCCGAAAATGTTGCTGGGCGCCTCACAAAAAGCCCTCCGATACCCGCGCCGGATTTTTACCACATCACCTGGATTCCCTTGACCTCATAAACCGGATAAGGAGCGTCGGCTTCGATGCGTTCGCCCCAAACCCGCACCTGCCGCCGCGCATAACGGTCCAGCCGGATATCTCCGCCCGCCAGCCAGGCCGTGATCCCGCTGTCGGGAAGTTCTTCGATTAATTTATATCCGACTTCCCTCCCCGCCACGGAAATCGGACCGGCCAGAGGCTTGACGTACCCCGAGAGAAGTTCGACCCTCGGTTCCTCCCGGGGAACCGGCGCGACGGTCAGCGGTTCGAAGACACTCTCCGAACCCTCGGACGAACTCGAGGATGGTTCCGGTTCAGAACCGGCGGGAGAAGCGGTTTCGTCGATCGACACCACCACTTCCACCCTTTCCCCTTCGAACTTCGGCACGGCGTCGGGAACAAATTCCATGTAATCGGCGTGAACCCAAAGACGGGCCGAAGAAGGCATGGAGATGCGGACCCATCCGCTTTCCCGGCCGAGTTCTTCCACCGCATCCCCCCGGTTGAGAACGGCTATGCGGGCATAGGCGAGGCCGGGCCCGCTGCGAACGTTCACCCGGTCACCGCCGACGGCCCCGTCCCGGATGTACTCCCCGGAGACATACGCCGAAAGAGTCGCCGGAGGCACGATCTGCAGCCATTCCCCCTCCCTGGAGACCATACGCACTTCCTGGCCTTTCTCGAGTTGGCCGACCACTTCGGCGCGCAGAGAAGGCCCCGCGCGGAGATTCACGTCGCCGGCGACGGCACGTACCCCGCTCTCCCCCCCCCGGGCGGCGACCCCTGAAAGAACGACACCGAAAAATACGATGGTGGGACGAAGCATTACTCGACGAATTTAGTCTTGGGCAGTCCGAAAACCGATTCGTCTTCCTGCAGCTTGCCCTGGTCCGCGAGATGGCGGATACGTTCGTAGCGCTTTCTGACGTTACGCTTGGGCTTGACCTTGCCTTTTCCGCCGAAACTGGGATGCTGGGACATTGTCTTTCTCCTTATTTAGGATAACCGCCAGGAAAACCACCGGATCCGGCCGGCGGTCATAAGGTATTACTTATAATACTTCCCGCTCCCGGAACCAAGTATTAATCTTTCCCGAACGCCGTTTTCCCGCTTAGAATCGCATGAGCCGCCGCGGCGGGGGCGCTGCCCCGGTATTCCCTCGTCACAAGTTCCAGGGCCCGTTTCCCTTCCTCCGTTTTCCCGGCTTTCAGGGCGCTCAACCCCCAACAATACAGAGCTTCCGAACGTTCCCCGAAACGAGGAAACCGGGCCGACAGTGCCCGGAACCGGTCGGCGGCCTCAGAATATTTACCGGTTTTGCCCAAAATATACGCCCGCGTGAACAGAGCGTTGTCCAGCAGACCGCTGACATTATCGGGGTCGGCGGCCAGAATTACACCGGCCAGCTCCCAGGCGGGGCTCCAAGCCTCCTCCTCCAGATATCTGCCCGTCAGTATCCATGCCGCTTCCAGGTCCCCGGGATCGGTCGAAAGTCGCCGACGGAGCTCGGACGAGTTCATCCCCCCGTCCAACCCTTTCAGGAGCCGGTCGAGAAACTCCGGTTTGGAAAGTGTCCCCTCCCCGCGACTGAGGACACGGCCCCGACTGTCGAGACAGATCAGAGCCGGGACTTGCCGGACCCGGTAGCGTTCGAATTCGGCCGGGGCCCGGGAATAATCGAGCCAGACCGGCACCGTTCTTTGAAGAGCGTCGATTATTTTTTCATCTCCGAACATCTCGGCTTCGTACGAGGGGCACCCGCCTCCCCCCTGGCGAAAATACAAGACCAGGAGTTTTCCCCCCGCCGAGGCCCGGCGGCGGGCGCCCGAAGGATCGGTTCGCCAGCCGATCGATCCCTCCAACAGCCGCACGGACTCGGCGGCGGCTTCCCGGACCGGGTAAACTTCCCTGTCGGGATCGTAGTAGGGATCGGCGGCGGCGGATCTTCTCAGCTCCGGAAGCGCCCGCCGGTCCCGGCTGCGCCCCAGGGCATACGCGGCGGCCCATCGGACTTCCCAATCGGGATCTCCCATGAGCGGCTCGACGGCTTCGAAGCTGTCCATCTTCCCCATCATCCCCAGGCCCAGGGCCGACATGCGCCGCATCTCCGCGTTTTTTGAGGAGAGACCGCGGGTGAACAAGCTCTCGACCCGTTCCCCCCCGATGCGAGCCAAGGCGAAAGCGGACGAATGCCGAACCAGCATCGATTCGTCATCAAGCAGCGGAATCAGTTCGTCCACCGCCGCCGGGCCGCGTTCCGCCGCCGCCAGGCAGGCCGCCGAACGGTCGGCGGGAGTGGGAGAATCCAACCCGGAAGCGTGCGCCCCCCACAGGGCCGCCAGGGCAAGTATCGCTAAGTTCATATTCGCCAATTCTCCAGTTCCCCGTCGGGCATCGGCTTCGCCCGGATGCGGTTTTCAAGAACACCGGAGCCGTTTCCCCAGGCTATCTCCAGTTCCCCGCCGGGAGCCGGGACGCTGTAGCGGGCGCAGATCCGGGCGGCGGGGAGGATATCCCCCTCCCCGCCGGGACGGAGGAGCACCAGGGACCGGGGACGGTCGGCGCGCTGGAAGAAAAGGTCGGATGCCCTTCCCATGAGCCGCAACCGCTCGTTCTCCTCCCGGTCGCGACCGGAGACCGCCTTGGCTCCCGAGGGGAGCCGAAAATGCCTCCCGATCTTAAGCAGTTCGATATCGTCCCGTGCCCATCCTTCCCGGCCCTCCAGATCGCGCAAACGCGAACAGAAGCCGGCATCGGTCAGAAGACAACCGCCGGAGGGCGAGGCATACTCGGAAATTCCGTACCGGGAGGCCAACTCGATTTGTTGGCGTCGGGAACGTCCGGAAAGCGCCAGCAGTTTCTCGCGGTCCACCCATCCTTCCCGTTCGGGAACGGTGGGCGGTAAGAGTTTGGCGGAGAGGGGCCGGAGGAGGTATCCGCGCCGGCCGGCGGCCGCCACCGCATTCAGCATGTCTTTCCCCTGGGATTTCGGCCTCTGGGCCAGGACTTCACCCGTAAAAACAAACGCGGCTTCTGAGCTTTCCAGCCGTCGAAACGCTTCGGCGATCATTATCCGGTGGCAATCGGCGCAGGGATTCAGGTTTTTTCCCAGCCCGTACCGGGGATTTCTGATCGCCTCCAACAGCGGCTTGGTGATATCGACGGCGCACAGGGTGATGCCCAGTTCTTCCGCCGAACGACCCGCGCGCTCGTCGGAAAAGAACGGGCTGACGAAAACCAGACCGGCCACCTCGACCCCCTGCTCCTGGATGATCCGGACTGCCAGAACGCTGTCCAATCCCCCGGAAAGTAACCCCAACGCCCTCAACCGGTTTCTCCCCGGCCCGTTTTCAACCGTTCGATTCCAGTATCCGTTGCGCGACCTTTTTCCCGGAGAGAAGCATCCCCCCGAATATGGGGCCCATTCTCGGAGCTCCAAAGACGGCGTTGGCGGCCATGCCGCAGACGAAAAGCCCGGGAAAAACCTGCCGGCTGTTTTCCACCACCAGCTGTTCGGCGGCATCCATCCAGAGAGAGCCTTCTCCGACGGGTCTTCCCGTGGCAGTGCCCAGTTCCAATCCCTTTTCCCGCGCAATCCGGCATACTTCATGGGGATGGCCGGTGGCGTCGAGAGCCCAACGAGACGTGATGACCAGGGGGTCGACTTCGATACCGATGCCCCGCGCGGCCAAGGCGCCGACCGTTCCCCAATTGATCACAAATCCGCCGACCCGTTTGCCGCCGTCGGCTGTCGGGAATACGGCGACGTCTTCAACGGTAATCCCGTTGAATACCTCGACCCCGGCCTCCACCGCTCCCGTCACCAGGCGCGCAACGCATTCCACAGCCGACGCCGCCAAGAGCCCGTCCGCAGACCGGTAACGGATGCCGAACTCCCTCAGAACGCCCTCGGCTTCAGGTTGAACCACGCACGTGTTGAAAAACATACCTCCGCCCCACATCCCGCCCCCCAGCGATACTTTCCGGTCGAAAAGAGCCACTTTCAAACCGGCCCGGGCCAATTGCGCGCCCGCGACCAGACCAGCCGGACCTCCGCCGCAGATCGCGGCATCCACTTCCAGATGATCGGTCAATCTCTTGAAATAATCTTCGATTATCAATCGGGTGACGGCGACTTCCCGCAACATGGCATCCTCCTCCCGCATCGGGTTCTCGGGGGACGGTACCACACCTCCCCAACGGTGGCAAGCCGGCCCCGGGGCCAAACCCGTCAGGAAATGAACGCGGTTATCCCCGCACGATCGGAACCGGCGCCCCTTTCGAGAATCTTCGTCCTTCCCGAGGCCGCCGGTCCCCGCCTCAGGACTCGGGTCGAAAAGACGGGTCCATGGAATCGATTATCTGCAGGATCAAGCGGCCGGCATTGATCAGGTCGATTCGGCGCAGATATTCCGAATGGCTGTGAGGGCTCCCCATGCCCACGGAAAGGTTGAGGACGGTTATCCCTTTGCCGTTGAGTATGTTGGCGTCGCTGGCGCCGCAAGAGGTGTCGACATGGAAAGGAAGACCCAAAGCCTCGGAAGCGGCTTCGGCCAACTTGAACACCCTCGTATCCCGATGTATGTGAAAACCGGGATATTCGCGGGTCGATTCTATCTCGACCGTCCCGCCGTATTCCCGGGCGGCGGCGCGAAACGAATCGACCATGGCCCCGACCTGGTCGGCGAGCCGTTTCGGGTCGAGCGAGCGGGCTTCCCCCCAAACCTCTACTTCCCCGGGGACGATGTTGGTGGCGCTGCCTCCTTTGATGATCCCGATGTTGGCGGTGGTCTCGGGATCGATCCGTCCCAACGGAGTCCGGTCGATGGCCCGGGCGGCGATGGAGACGGCGCTGATCCCCTGCTCCGGCTCGATCCCGGCATGAGCCGGTTTCCCCTTGATCAGAAACCGAAGCTTTTGGCCGTACGGCGCTCGGTTTACCAGGGTGGTTATCTCGCCCCCGAGGTCGAGGACAAAACCGTCGCGGGCCTGGAGCCACGCCGGGCTCAGGGCCGAGACCCCCCGCAAGCCCGTTTCTTCCGAAACCGTAAACAAATACTCGAGCGCGGCGGGACTGCCCCCCGATTCGCTCAGAACCCTGGCGGCTTCAAGCATGACCGCGATTCCGGCGCGGTCGTCGGCCCCCAATATCCTCTCTCCTCTCGACCGGAAAACCCCCGCTTCTTCGTAAATCTCAATCCCCGCGGTCGATTGAACCGTGTCCAAGTGCGCTGAAAACAGCACCGGAGGGGTCACGGGACCGGGAATCCGGACGAGGATGTTGCCGCAATCGCCGTCCCGGTCGGCGCCGAGCTCCTCTTCCTCCGTCTCCAATCCCAACTCCTCGAACCGCGCCCGGAGAAAATCGGCCAACCGGCGTTCATGCCCGGAAACGGCGTCGATCAGCGCCAGTTCGACGAACGTGGAAACCAGCCTCTCCTCGTTCAAAGTCCGCATTGGGTTTTTACCTCCGATCGGAACCGCGGTTTCGAACCCGGGAAAGTTCTGGGTAGCATGCCGGTCCGGAAAAATCAAGACAATAGACTCGACCTCGTTCCCGGAAGCGAACGCGGGACCGGATATCAGAACGCCGGAGAGCCGCCGGGTTCCACCTCTCCCCCATCGGGGGGAAGCGGCGGGGTGGGAACGACTTCATCGAGTATCCCGGGATAGCGCCGAGCCAGGGTTTCCTCGATTTCGGCGAGCGCGGATTCGGCCTCGGCATGCCGTTCACGGGCATGAGCCAGTGCCTTACCGGTGATCTTCAATTTCTCCCGAGCGAGTCTGATTCTCAATTTGGCCCCGTCCCGGTGGACATTTTCAAGCATGGACTCCACCTGATCCCGCTCGGGACCGGGCTCCATTTCTTCCAGGCGTTCCTCGAGTTCGTGGGAGAGATGCCGGTTGGCCCTGATCTGACGCCCTAATTCCCTCAACTCCCGCTTAAAAGGAGCGGCGCGAAAACCCATTCCCGACGCCCAGGGCGGCCCGATGGGGCGACACCGCCCCGGGACCTCCTGGTCGGCCCGGGCGGCCTCGGCCCAGACTGTCGCCAGGCAAACCGTCATTCCCGCAACCATGGCCAGTTTATTCATTTTCAGCTCTCCGATATGCCGCCCGCGCCCGCGGTGCCATTGAAGAGTGCATCCAGATCGTCGATCTGGGCGCAAAGTTCGCCCACTTGAGCGAATTCATCCTCCATAACGACGGTCAATCCGTCCAGAACCATCACTTCTTCGGGAAGGTCTTCCGGGGCCGGGCTGCGGGAGATATAAATTATGCCTGCCGCCAAAGCCGCCGCCACCGGGACCGACCACCGCCAGAGCATGCGCACGGTACCGGCGGGAGCCGGCCGGCCGACCGGTCCCGCGCCCGCATGCCGAACGACGCGGGCGCGCAGGCGCCGCTTTTCTTCCTCCCCGAAAACCGGAGGGGACCAGATCGAGGTCAACTCCATCAAACGGCGAATCCGCTCGAATTCACGGCGGCACCGCGGACAGGCCCGCAGGTGGGCGCCGAGTTCTCCGCCGGGAAATTCACCCGGGGCATCGATCGGATATAAGGTCAGATTTTTCCGGAATTCCGCGCAGTTCATGTCTCCCCCGGTGCTCCGGCGTAAAAATCCCGTAAAAGGCGCCGTAGTTTCCGAACCGCATGAAACAAATTCGCTTTCACCGCGCCTTCGCTGCACCCTTGGATTTCGGCGATTTCACGAATCGTACACTCCTGGTAATGTCTTAATACGAACGCCTCTCGCTGACGGCGGGGGAGCCGGGAAACCGCGCTCCGGATGTGGCGGCCGATTTCTTCGTCTCCCAATGCCCCGCCGGGAGACGTATCCGTTCTCCGGTCGGCCGTTTCCGGCACTTCCTCCAGTCCGACCCGGCCTTCCCGCGCCAAACGACGTCCGCGATCACGGGTCAGGTTGACGACAACCCGATACAGCCATGTGAACAACGACGCTTTCGGCTCCCAGCGGGGAAGGACGCGGTACATCCTGATGAATGCTTCCTGGGTTATGTCCATAGCGTCGTCCCGGTTGCCCGTCAAATACCATGCCAGGGAAAGCGTCCGATCCTCAAAAAGCTTCATCAGCGCCTCGAAAGCGTCCTCCTCCCCGGCCCGGAAACGCCCGATCAATTCAGCTTCGGTTAATTCCATCCGACCATGACCGGCACCCCTTTCATGTATTTAACTCCGATCCGCGGGGGTGGTTTAAGAAAATTCCCGAAAACCGGCGGGGACAAACAGGTTCTCCCGCGCCGAAGTTTTCAGCCGTAGGCTGCGTTTGCCCCCGCCGAACGCTCTTTAGAAAGCCACTCCGGCCCTGATTCCGAGCATTCGGGTCGAATTTTCGGGCTCTTTATAGCCGCCGACCGTATCCGAATCCCCCACCTTCCAATAGCGGAAATAGATTTCGCCAAGAAGCGCGAGTTTATCGTTGATATCGCAACGGATACCGGGCGCGAATTCAAAGGCCCAGCCCGAGCACTGCGTGAAGGTCTTGGCGACCGGGGAACCGCTGTGGTTATAACCGTACAGCAGAATATCCCATTCCATCCGCAGACTCAGCTCCCACTTGTCATCCTCCGGAAGCCGATAGGTGGCGGTAGCGCCCCACGGCCAGTAGAGATAAAACTGCTGACGCTTATATCCGCCGCTGCCCAGGTCGTCCAGGCGGTTCACCAGGTACCAGAACCCCAAACCGCTGAAAGGGGTTACAAAAAAATCCTCGACTTCGAACTTGTATCCGAGCAGCGGCCGCACCTGAGATATCGAGTTCCCGACATCGTCCTTGACCGAGGTCGTATCCGTACCTCCGTCATAGGTTATATCCCCGCCGAGGAACGAAACATCCAGGACCGGCATCCACGGGTCGAATTTCAGGCAGCGGGCGGAAGCCCAAACTCCGAACTGGGCCCCGTCCAAACGCATGAGATGCGATTCGTGATAATTGTAGTCGGCCAGCTCCAAACCGGCGGCAATCTCGAAATCCCTGATCACCTCCGGCCTTCCCGCCGAGGGAACCGCCGAGGCCAATGCCGCCGCCCCCAAGCACGCGACGATCCTGTTCACGGCATCACCTCCTCTCCCGGAGTTCTCCGGGGTGAGAACCGGGATCGATCCCCGGACCGGGACGGTTGGCCAATCTCGATACCGCCGGACCTTTAATCTCGAGCCGGAGAACCTGGCGGTCGGTCGCCTTACTCACGGTGAATTCATGCCCGTCGAAACTTACGCGGTCGCCCGGAGAAGGGATCGTTCCCAATAAATCGATAACGAAGCCGGCGATGGTTTCCTCCTCGTTTTCCTCGGGGAGGTTCAGCCCGAGAATCTCATTGATCTCATCGATCCGCATCCTTCCGGAAACATCGGCGAGCCCGCCTCTCAAGCGGAATTCCGTATCCTCTTCGATATCGTACTCGTCGTGGATATCCCCGACGATTTCCTCTATGACGTTTTCCAGGGTTACCAACCCAGAAACCCCCCCATATTCATCGACGACGATGGCCATGTTGTGATTGTTGGTGCGCAGTTCCTCCAGAAGCTCTTCCAGGGGCTTGCTCTCGGGAACGATGAAAGGCTTCCGGATAATGCCGGCGATGGGTTCGTTCTCTTCTGCGGTTAATAGATCCGTGGCCTGGACCGTGCCTATTATCCGGTCGACCCGTTCACGGTAGATCGGTATCCGGGTATGTCCGGTTCGCTCGACGATTTTCCTGATGTCCCCTACGCGGGCTTCTTCCGGCGCCAGGGCGATATCGATCAGGGGAACCATGATATCGTCGACCTGCGTCTCGCCGAAATCGAAGACCCGAGATATCATCCTCCTCTCTTCCTCGGTCAACGCGCCTTGGCGCTGGCCCTCCTCCATCAGAAAATTGAGATCGTCGACCGATGCGAACAGTCTTCGTCTCTGGGCGCGGCCGCCTACCAGCGAAACCAGACCTCGAGACAACAAAGCCACCGCCTTGACGACCGGATAGAGGAGGATATAGAAGACCTGCAGAGGTCTTCCCAGGGCCAGGCTGACTTCCGTCGCGCGCGGTCTGACCAGGGATTTCGGAACGATCTCGGCGAAGATCAGGACCAACGGCAACATAACCCCGGTGGCCACGATCGGGAAGAAAGCCGGATCGAGTCGGTTCACGAGTATCTGGGCGCACAAGGAGGAGGCCACGGCCGCTCCGAGCACCAGAAAAAGATTTATCCCCACCAGCGTGGTGGAAAGAAATTTCTCGGGATGTTGTATCATATCCTGAACGCTTCTGGCTTTCCTATCCCCCGAATCGGCGAGGTGGCGAATCCGAAGGCGATTAACCGCGACCAAGGCCATTTCCGACGCCGCGAAAAATCCCTGCAGAACCAGGCAGACCAGGATGATCAGAAGTGAAACGGTTATACTCACTCCGACTCCTTCTCCGCGGCCAGGCCGATCCCTTTCTTCCGGATCATGACCTGGCCGACCCGGTTTCCTTTCATGCTTAATACTTCGAAATAGATTCCGTCTTCCTGGTAAACGGCTCCGGGACGGGGAATCTTTCCCAATTTTTCAAAAAGGAATCCCCCCAGGGTGACGCTTTCCTTGCTGTAAAGATCGAGCCCGAGTTCGTCGTTGATGAACTGCAGTTCGCACCGGCCCCGAATTCTGATACTGTCCCGATCCATGATTTCAAATTCGGGCAGAATTTCCCCCTTGTCCCTGATCTCCCCCACTATCTCCTCCACCAGATCGTCAAGGGTGATCAAGCCCGAAAACGCCCCGTATTCGTCGACGACCATGGCGATATGGATTTTGCGCTGGAGAAACTGTTTAAGGAGCCGGGAAGCCCGCATGGTTTCGGGGACGAAATAGGGTCGGCGCAGATAGCACCCCAGGTGGGAGATTTTCTCTCCTTTGGAGAGGGCGACGATGAGGTCTTTCGGGTAGAGCAAGCCGACGATATTGTCTTCCTTCTCGGAATAGATGGGCAGCCGCGAATACTCTTTAAGCCTGATCGCCTCGGCGATATCGTCGAAACCGGTCCCTAGTTCGAACGAGACAACCTCGTTGCGGGGAGTCATCAGCTGGCGGACCGTCTTCGACCCCAACTCGAAGATATCGTGGATCATCTCTTTCTCTTCCCCGTCCAAGGTCCCCTCGCGGCTGCCCATTTCGATGGCCGTGGCTAATTCTTCCTTGGTCAGCGGAGGGTCGAAGCCGTCCGCCCGGCGATGGACCGCCAGTACGATACGGTCGGTGAGCCACCTGATCACGGACCGGACGGGTCCCACCATGCGGTCCAGAAACAGAATGGCCGGGGCCACGCGCAAAGACATTTCCTCCGCCCGGTTGATCGCCATCGTCTTGGGAACCACTTCCCCGAGAATAAGAATCAGAAGAGCCATGATCACCGTGGAGAAGACCCAAGCCAGGGAAGCCATGCTCGGAGGAATGACGTCGGCGGCGAAACGTTCGGCCAGAGTCGAAGAAAATATATTGACCAACATGTTCCCCACCACGATCGAAACCAGGAGACGGTCGGGGTGGGATAGAAGTTTGGCGATGATCCCTCCCCGGGCGGGATGCCGGTGCCTCATCTTTTCCCGGGCGACCGGACTTAACGAAAACAGCGCCGTCTCGGCCCCCGAAAAAAGAGCGGAAAGAGCCAAAAGCACGGCGAGAAATCCGACTTCCAGGATAAGAATCGCCGTCATCCGACCGGGAGTCCGTTGTGATTTCTAGGTGCAACCGGCCCGGGGGATAATCCTCCGGGGCGCCGAACGCCGTTTTGAGCGCCGCGGTCCATTCTCAAAGCGAATCATCCGCGGCGGCGAGCGCCGGTACAACAAGGGAGAAAACCGATCCCGGTTCTGCGGGAGCGTGAGCCGTTCCGTCTTCTTTCGAACTATCTGGTCCGCTCATGTGCGTTGGCATATTGATGATCTTGAATGTACACCGGAAGGGCGGTCGGACGCAACCACTGTTCGATATTGGCGGGGGAATCGGGCATGCGATATACTCGTAAATCGGGTGAAAACAGCATGATCTCCTTTAAAAATTATTACCGCATCCTCAACGTCGGTCTGCACGCTTCCCCGGCGGATATCCGTCGGGCTTTCCGGCGGCTGGCGAAAAAATACCACCCCGACACTTCCGAATACGATCCCGACTCCGCCGCCAGCCACATGCGGGCTTTGCTGGAAGCTTATCGGATCCTCATGGATGAGGAGAAACGAAGGATCTACAACCTTCGCTTCAAAGGGCGGCTGGAACGGGAAGAAACCACTTTCGGAGAATTCCTACGCGGCCGGGGCGACGACCCTTACGCCCGGGCCCTGCTTGTTTTTTACAACCTCCTCTCCGGCAGGCGAAAAGAGGCTATCTCCATTTACGAGTACCAGAAAAAGGAATACGGGGAATCCGTCTTCCTCCGGGAACTGCTGGGCTTCGCCGATTACCTGGACTGCGTTTTCCTCCTGGGAGAAGCGTACGAGTTTTCCGGGCGGTTCGCCGAAGCGGCCCACTGCTACGAGGAGGCCTACCGCGAGGATCTCAAGTGGTCGTATTTCCGTCATTTCCGCCTTGAGGTCAAGCACCGGATCCGAACGATTTTCTGCCGCCATCTGGCCCGGGACGCCGATCCCGAAACCTCCATCCGCTACTATCGGGTCCTCCTGGAAGAGTATGCCTTTCCCCGGCACGACCGGGCGTTTTTTTGGAAAAAGATCGCCGAGCGGTACTGCGAAATGAACGAATACGAAATCGCGCGGGAGTGCCTCGCCGAAGCCGAAAGACTCAAACCCAGGTTGACGGGAACCAAAAAACTCCGTGTCCGCCTGGAAACTGTTCCTCCCGAAACCGAAAAAGACCCGGGGGAAAGCCCGTGGAAAAATTAGTCAGGGACCGTATCCCCGAAATCATCGCCGCCGACGGCGCTCCTCCCCTCCCCCTGCGCCGACTGGAAGCCGGGGAAAAACTGGAGAAACTGGAGGAGAAATTGCGCGAAGAAGTCGGGGAATATCTGGAAAGCCGCGCACCCGAAGAGTTGGCCGACATTCTCGAAGTAATCCGGGCCCTGGCGGAGGCCCTCGGTTTACCGCCGGAGGATTTGGAGAGGATCCGCCTACGCAAAGCCCGGGAGCGGGGAGCGTTCGAACTGGGAATCGCCATGGATTTCCCGGAATGAACTTCCCGGGAAGAGCTTCTAAAGATACCTGCCGATAATCAGGTCCAAGCGATGCCGTTGCGCGGGGGGGATGGCATCGGGCGCGGTGACGATGGAATTTTCCAGAGCCCGGGAACAGAGACAGTCTCGGACACCGGGGATTCTGGGAACCGCGGTTTTGATAATCTCCTTGGCCAGGGCGGTGTTCTGCGACAGGTTCCGGATCACCATTTCCAGAGTTACGTGTTCATGGTCGGGGTGCCAGCAATCGTAATCCGTTACCATGGCCAAGCTCTGATAACAGATCTCCGCTTCCCGGGCCAAACGGGCTTCGGCCAGATTGGTCATTCCGATGATATCCATCCCCCATTGCCGATAGACGTTCGATTCGGCTCGGGTCGAAAAGGCCGGACCTTCCATGTTGAGGTAGGTCCCTCCCTTGTGAACGACGGCTCCCAGCTCCGTGGCGACGGCGAACAGAAGTTCCAAGAGCACGGGACAACTGGGTTCGGCCATGGAAACGTGGGCGACGACCCCTTCCCCGAAAAAGGTGGAGCGCCGGTCGTTCATCATCCGGTCGAAATACTGATCGGGGAGTACCACGTTCTGGGGGGCGAAATCTTCGCGCAGGCTCCCCACCGCCGTGACCGAGATGATCCTCTCCACCCCCAGCTTTTTAAACCCCCAGATATTGGCGGCGTAATTGATCTCCGAGGGCAGCAACCGGTGGCCGTTACCGTGGCGGGGAAGAAAAACAACCCGGTTCCCCTCGATCTCCCCGGTGGTATACGCGTCCGACGGCTCCCCGAAAGGAGTATGAAGGACAACCTCTTTCCGCCCCCCCAGGCCTTCCATCTCGTATAAGCCGCTTCCCCCGATGATACCGATCGCGCTCATTGCACCCTCCTTCCCCGCCTATCGTAACCCGACCGTCTTCCCCCAAAGGGAAAAGGCGGAACCAATCTTTTCAATCACATTCTCCGGTATGGCCGAACCCCCCCGAACCCCGGTCGGTGGCCCCGAGGTCGGCCGAAACCAGCAGTTCCGCCCTTACCACTTCCTGGACGACCATCTGGGCCACTCTCATGCCCCTGGTGACCTCGATCGCCTCGCGGCCGAGATTGACCGCAATCACGCCGATTTCCCCGCGGTAGTCGGCGTCCACCGTTCCCGGAGAATTCACGATCCCCAGCCCCCGGGATAGGGCCAGCCCGCTGCGGGGCCGGATCTGAGCTTCATAGCCATGGGGAAGCTCTATATGTATCCCGGTCGGGATCAACCCGATCTCCCCCGGTTCCAGGGAGAAAGGACTATCGACGGCGGCGGTCAGATCCATCCCCGCCGCCCCGTCGCTCATGTAAGCAGGCAGCGGAATATCTTCGCACCCGGGTTTCCTCCGTATCTTCACCTCCACCGTCTTCAAAATCATGCCTCCCGGTCAACCCGGAGGCCAGGAGAGCCGCCGACCGCCGAGAAGATGACAATGGAGGTGAAACACCGCCTGACCCGCGTCGGGACCCGCGTTGATCACAAGCCGGTAGCCGCTTTGCCCCACTCCCTCTTTTTCGGCTAAACGGGCGCCGACCCGCAGAAGGCGCCCGAGCAACACCTCGGCGTCGGGCCCGGCGGCATCCACCCCGGATATATGAGCCCGGGGGATGATGAGGATATGAACGGGGGCTTGGGGGGAAATATCCCGGAAGGCGACCACATCGTCGTCTTCATAAACTTTTTCGGAGGGGATCTCGCCCCCGGCGATTTTACAGAATAAACAACCCATGGTTTCCCCTACCGCTTTTCGACGTCTTCGGTCGCTACCGGGCGGCCGAAAAGAACCCGATTGAGCTTGTCGGCCCCCATGGTTATCTCCTGGCCGCCGGCCAATTCCATCTTGAAGCGGGGAGGGTCGATATATCCGCTGACGATGTCTCCGTTTTTGAGCTGAACCACTTCTTTGATATCGTCCTGTTCGCGGTTGACCCTGATCTCGAATATCAAGCGGTAATCGATGGTTACTTTCCCGTAGGAAGTCAGGATATCGATCGTTTTACCGGCCAGCTTTCCGGAAACGATATCGCCGTCGAAGGTGACGAAACGATCGGTGTGCTCGACCGGGGGTATGATCGGGGAAATCGCGACCGTCTCCCGGCTGACGGGCTCACCGTTCTCGTCCAGGAAAACCACTCCCCGAACCAGGGTGGCATTGATCTCGAACGGCCCGTAGATCGAATAGCCCCTCAGGTTGTATTCGTCCTCAAAAAATTCATTAAAAAGATCCGAACGTCCGTCGCGGAAGTTTACCTGCGTGAGGTTGTCGTCGACCTTGACGGCCGAGGCGAGCTCGCCGAAGGGGAGATCGACCTTTTCCAGACTTCCCCGCCAGCGGGGATTAAAGGCCTCGCTGGAAAACTGGAATTTTTTCTCCCAGAGATGAAGATTGACGACATCGATCTCGTCGTTGTCGATCGTGTAGATCCGGGCGTTGTATACCTCCTTCTTGGGAGGGGCGGCGCAACCGACGACAAACACCGCGGTGACGATTAATAACCAAGCGTTTCTCATCCCGAACTCCCGGGGTAACGGATTGCCGATGTATCTGCCATGGGATACATACTACGAACCGGGTGATTTTAAGGTTCAGTCCCGAATTCGTAAATCAAGATCCTCTCCCGGGGCTCCCGAAAGACTTTTCCCAGGCGACCCCGAGCCAGAAACTCCTGAATGCGGGGATCCATCCAAAAACTGCTTTCCCGAACAACCACGAATCGGAGACGCGGTTCCCGCTTCAATCGCGCCAAGGTCTCGTCCACGTCCGCCAGACCGGCCCGAAAACGCATGTGGTTGGTATCCACCATATCCAGGGCCAAATCCCTGCCGGATAGGAGCGCCAGGAGGGGTGCGGTCGTGACGTGACCGAAGATCAGATCGCCGTCACGGGAATTCTTCCGGATATACTCCAGTTCCTCATCCAACGAATAGAACCTGGTCAATTTCTCATGGAAGACCGCTCCCCGGGAATGTTCGACCGATGTCAGCGCAATCAAGGCTACGACGGCGGCCGACGCCAAAAAACGGGGCGCCCTCGGGGCCAGACGGCCGAGCCAGCCGGCGACCGCAACCGCCCCGCCCCAGGCCAGAAACGGCAGAGGAAGCATGAAGTACTGGGTGAAGAGCGGATCGAGAAACAACAGAAACGCCATAAACGTCAACCCCGCCGCTATGGCTGCCGACACGGGCCGCGAGCGCGGAGCCCAAAAATAGAAAATGGGCAGCGCGAACGGAATGAGATTTCGCGACAGCACTTCCAGCGTGACGTCCAGGGGGCTGCCCGAACCGGGAGGCTTGAGGAAATGATAGCGGATGACGGGATCGAAGTAATCTTTCCCGAACACCGCGAGCAGACAAAGGGTCACCGCCGAAAAAATCCCGGCCGAACCGACCAGGAAAAGCAGTAGCCGTCTTCCGCCCTCTCCTTTCCGCCAGTCGCGGAAGTAGTAAAAAAGAGGGATCAGTCCCCAGGGGGCGGCATAAAAACCGGAAAGAGCCCCCAGGGCCAGCAGAGTTCCGGCAACCAGGGGGAGGCCGCGAACGAAGAAAAAGAAACTGATCATGAGCCAGCAGGCGGTGAGATTGAGACCGAACGGATGAGACGTGATCTTCAGGGCTTCATAGCCGAACAGCATGCCCCCCAGGAAAACCAGCGAACCGACTCTCCCCGCCCGCTCCCACGCCAGTTGGTGCAGGAAGGCGGCTCCGACCAATATCGGAATAAACGCGGTCGCCTTCATCGCCGCGATATTGAAACCGAATACGGCGTAAACCAGGGTCAAGAGCAGCAGTTGCAGGGGGGGGTGGGCGTAAAAGAAATCACGATAGGCGATCTTGCCGCCGACCATCAGCCGGGCCATATAGTAATACGCGTTTTCATCGCCGCTTCCGGTGTACTGAATACAAAAGGATTTGACGTAGAGATACAGAACCGCCGCTAAAACAAATATGCCCCATTTCTCCAGGTAAACGCGCGCCGGAATCCTCGATGCTCCTTGAGCCGGCCCGGCCCCGCTCGGAACCGAAAGGGTTGTCATCGGAAAATTCATGGGTTCTCGCCCCGCCGGAGGCGCAAAGAAAGCTTCCGGGAAAGGCATTTAGTCATACTGATGAAAAACATCCGCCGGCAAAGCCGCGTAGTCCAACCGGGCGTTCGCCCCCGCCGCGACCACCGTCCCCGCCCAGCCTTCTCCCAGGGGCGGTTCCCAAAATAGAAACTGTCCCCGTTCCCGCGCGGATGTTTGTCCCGGCAAACCGACTTCCGTACTTAAAACCCGATATACGCTTACCCCCCGGACCTTAGCATAAGCTTCCTTTCGGGTCCAGAGCCGGAAAAAAGACTCCCGTCGGGAAGCCTCGGTCGCAAAACCCGCGACCCACTTTTTTTCTCCGGATGACCACCAGCGTTCGATCAAGGCACGGTAATCGACGGACGGCCGGATCTCCTCGATATCGATTCCCACCGAAACGGCCGGAGAGACCGCGTACGCCACCATCCTCCCGGAATGGGAAAGATTGAAGAAGACCGGGTTTTCCCGAAGATAAGGCTTCCCCTCCTCGTTGTACGCAAAATTCAGATCGCCCGGAGAAACCCCCAGCTCCCGTCCCAACAACAGCCTCAGAAGGGCGCGGGAAACGATGAAATCGTCCCGCACCCGGCGGTGAGAACAGGAATCGGCGCGGCGGCGTTCGCCCGGGCCCAGAAGGCCCCGCAATCGTTCAAGATCCGACTCCAGCGAAGCCAGGTTTACGATTCGGACTTTGACGACGTTTCCCGTTCCCGGAGCGGCGCTCATGGCTGCAGTGTACCTTCTCTCCCGGGACCCCGTCCACTTCCTCCCCGCCTCCGGGTTATCCCGGATGAGTGCGCCCTACCGGGCGCACCGATAAAAAAGCCCCGCCGGGCAGCGGCCCGGCGGGGCTTGTTGGCGAGATCCTCCCGATCAGAAGCTCAGGAAAAGCTCGGCGCGCAATTCGAAAACGTCATCCGGGCTGTTGTCGTTTCCGACGACTTCATAGGCGTCGCCGGGTTTGAACCAGGCCCCGATCAACTGAGCGCTGACATCCTCGGTGTAGTCGTATTCGAGAATGGCGTCGAACTCCACCCCGAGATAATCGTCGTTCCCGTTGGTGAGCGCATCCACTCCGCCGTTGTCCATATCGGGATTACCCATGACCATCATGGCTTTTTCCATCTGGGCATAGTAATAGAAGCTCCCGATCAGGGTCATGCTTTCGGAGGGAAGAAAGCTGATCTGGGCGTTGAGAATGCCGATGTTGGACAGATAAGGGCTGTAGGCGTATCCGTAGTAGTTGTAATTGAAGAACGGATCGAAGAACTTGTATTTGTCGTCGTCGGCCTTGCCGCCGGACCCCATGGTATAGGAAAGGGCCAGAGCCGGTTCCCAGGCCACGTCGAAGACATACACCATCCCGGCATCGAGGCCGTAAGCGGCATAGTCCTGCTGATCGGAGAGAGGGTCGGCCTGATAGGTACCCAGTTCGTAGACGAACTCGGCCCAGACATCGAAGGCCTCCAGGGGAGACGCGTCGAACCTGGCGCCGATGGCGATGGGGGCGTTCTTGTCGGTACCGTAATCTTCGTCGTAAGCGTCACGGATCCCGAACACATAACCTTCCACGGTCCAGAGATCGGCCACATACGTCAAATTCATTCCGAAGAGGTCTTCATCGTCGCCGGCATCCGCCACGCCCGGGATCCAATCTGATTCGACCAGGCGCGAATAGACCAGGTCGATCGTCCACGGAGCGAAATCGAAGATCAAGCGGGCAGCGTCAAACTTATAGTACCATTCACGGCTGCTGATCAGGAACCCGTTGCCGTAATTGAGGTACTGCCTGCCGGCCTTGAATGAAACCGGGCTGTAGAACATTTCTCCGAGCTGGATATAGGCCTCGGCCAGGTTGACGTCCCAATCGTTTTTGAACTTGGTGCCGCCGAAAGCCAGATCCTGTCCCCAGTACCCGTTGGCTTCCACCGTGGCGACCGCCCAAACGTTTTCGGTCAGATCGGCTTCGGACGAGATCCGGCTGAGCTGCCGGAAGTAGAAATCATCGTGATCGTCCTCGCTGTCGACCGAATTCAAGTTCTTGGTATAGTAACTCCGAATCCTGATGTCGCCTCCCAACCTGACGTTCTGGACTTCCGCCCAAAGAGCGGTCGTCATCGAGAACGCTACGGCCAGAGCCAACGCCGCAACCAGATACTTGCGCATGACACAACCTCCTTGTGGTGCCGTTTCAGTATCCCCCATTAACAGTGGTGAACTTTAACAAGGTGAAAGCCGCTCCGTCAAGCCGGAATCAACCGCCGTCCGAAACTGCCGGCGCCAAAGCGCAGTATCTGTCCTGCGCGAACCGGGCGTAGACGCTGCGCGGGTAGGTCGCCACCAGTTGCCGGTAAGCGTTCAACCCTTCCGTATTTCTTCCGGCGTGGATCAGGCAACGGGCCGAATTATAGAGAGCCTCGGGGAACAGGGATGAATTCGGATATTTTGCCGGGAGTTCCCGATAAGCCAGGGCGGCTTCTTCCCAGCGCTGTTGTCCTTCCAGGGAATATCCTTTGCCCATCTGGGCCATGTCCGCGAGAGGATGGGCGCCGTACCTGTTGAGGAAGGTCTGGTAGTTCTGCAGGGCGGCCGCATACTCTTCCTGGCCATAGACGAGATCGGCCAAGCGCAGCAGCGCGAGGGGAGCTTCCGGGGAACTCTGATATCTCCGGGCGATCTCGGCCAGTTGAGCCGGCGTCTCGGCTTGGGCCAGTGCTTCCCGGGCAGTCGCCTTCTGCCGGTTTCCCTGGTAGACGAACACTCCCACGAGAACGGTCGCTACGGCGACGCAGACGACTCCGATCAAATAGAGCAGGGAGTGCCTCTGGATATGCATGGATACGAGGGTTACGGTATCCACCAACCCGTCGTGCCGCAGTTCTTTCTGATCGATCTTATGGCTCATTTCACCGTTTCCTTGTACCGTTCATTTATATCAAGCCGGCCGCCGAAGGCAAGATTATTGAACCATGATCCCCGGTTTTTCCGAGGGCGGCAGCACTTCGAAAACCACGTATCCCGTGTCCTCTTCTTCGTCCCTGACGCTGTATCTGGGCACGAACCGTTTCAAGCTCCCGGGATCGTACAGCATCCGGAAAAGGAGCGTCTCCCTCAAGGCGGGCAGGGTCTTGATCCCGAGTTGCTGGGGCTGATAGACGATGTCGGGGGAAAAGCGATATTGATATTCCCCGGTTTTCTTGTTCACGGCCAACAACTTGAAATACTTCGACGAGATCACCACATAGCGGATATCGTGGCGGAGGAATTCGTCGGCGGCGGGCGCTTCCGGGGACCAATAATAGCGGGGGAGGGAGAAATCGATGTTTTCGGGAGAAAGGATCGACGGCAAGCCGGAAACCGCCTCCGCCATATATCCGTCGCTCCATGGGACGAAAATCTTTCCCGAACGAGCCAGGTTACGGTTCATCCAATGGTAGAGATCGTATTCGCCCTGAGTGCTTTTCGGGGTTTGGTTCATGGAAGGGATCACGGTGGCGAAGAGCCAACAGACCAGAACTACTCCCCAGTAACGCGGGCGCCCGGTCTCCTCCCGCCGGTCCCAGGTCAAAACCGCGATCAACCCCCCGAAAAAGACCGGCGCGACGAACTTCAGATAATCGTAGATTCCCGTTATCCCCAGCCAGAGCAGCAGCACTACCAGAACAGGGACCGCGATCGAGGCGAATATCCGGGCGCGCTTACCCCTGCCCTCGCGAACCGCCCTAACCCGGGAGCGGTTGCCCCACGCTTCCCAAAGAAGCAACAGGACGGGAACGATCAGGCAGATTTGTATCGTCCAGTATCGTTTCATCCACTCCATGGTCGCCAGCGCGTTCTGGGAATGGAGCTGGGTATAATCCTCTTTGGCGAAAAAGGCGACGGCGCCCAGAACCCCGCCGAGCGTCAACCAGGCCAGATTGCCGGCGAACACATGCCAACCCACGGGGTTCCTGTCCTTGTCGGACCATTGCAGGGCCAGACAGATGAAAACGGCGGCGGCGGGAAAGAAAACGGCGTATTCGGTGGAATACATCCCCCCGAACTGACCGATGATGAAACCCATCCAGGCCGCCAGGATCCACTGGTAACCGACCTTCCAGTGGGTAAAAGCCAGAACCCCCATGGCTACGAATCCGAAAGTCAGGGGCCGGGTCCCCCGGTCGGCGGCCAGAGAAGCCAGAAATCCCGACAGGAGCAGCACCCAGGACATGGCGTCTCTTTTTCTGAATGCCACCCAGAGGCCGACCGGGAGGAAAAACAGCAGAAAATTGAAGCGCAGCCAATAGTCGCCCAGAGAACTGCCGAGCAGGTCGCCGCTGCCGGCGCGGATTTGGGCGCCGACATCGATCCCGCGTTCCTGTAGGGCTATCTCAAAGGTTTTTTCCTTAAGCTGCGGCAGAATACTGGTATGAAGCGGCAGGGCCACGGTAAATACGATGAGGAGAAACGCGGCCATCTGGATCAAGGCAAGACCGCCGCCACGGCGCTGGTGGCGGAGAGCAAGCACGAACGCCGCCGCCCCGAAGACAACGGCCAGAAGCACCTGCGCCCACCAGCCCGTGATAGTAGAACCGAATAGCCCGTACTCTTCCGCGCCGGCCAGCCAACCGAAGACCGCCGCGGCCAGGAAACAGACGCCGGGAGCCGCCCAGGCGATCCCACGCTCGGTTCCCCGGCGCATGAATTCCCAGGCGCCGAATATCGCCAACGTCACCGCCAGCGAAACCGTCAACGCTTTCCAGGAGAATTGCCCGAAGAGGAATCGGCCGGACGCGGACACGATCGCCGCCGTTCCCGCGGCCGCCACAAGCGGGAGGAGATAGCGTGAGGGCTTGTTCCCCTCTAAAAAGACCCGGCAGGCTTCCCAGAAAAGGAACAGCACGGCGGCACCCACACCCACCAGAATCGTGGGGCCCACCTGCCTGCCCAGGAACATGGAGATCAGGGCAATGGCGGCTCCCGCCGCCTTCCACCATATTCCGGGGCGGCGGCAGGCCAGCAATACCCCGTACAGGGTCAGAACCAGCCAGGAATAGGCAAAAACATCGTGGGTCACCGTTCCCGCGCTGTTGAACATGGGCAGGACCGCGGAAGCGTAAACCAGCCCCGCCAGAAATCCGGCGCGGCGGCCGTGGAGTTCGCCGATGAACAGGCAGAACACGGCGGAGTTGAGAGCGGAACAGACGGAGGAAAGCAAATAAACGGAATAGAGGAGCGGAAGCCCCGACAGGAAACGGCCCAGAAAATCAAGGGCCCACCAGGTAGGGTCCCAGCCGGAATACAGCGGGAAAGTCCCCTGGGCGACACCGTAATAAAACCACAATTCGATTCCGCTGACGGTCTGCCATCCGTAGCGGATAAAGAGGACCAGGGTAACTATGAGGCGCTCCGAGAGCCCGAAGAGAAAAACCCAGACCATCAGCCGCCAAAGTGGTTTTTTCTCGATTTCCTGCCAGAAAGCGCTTCCCATGAACTGAGCCTGCGGGTTAGACTAAACAACAGTAAAGTGCGAGCGATGCTACCAGAGGAGGCCGGTCCCCTCAAGCAGAAAACTTTCACCGCCAACCTTGGAGGAGAAGGGAGTTATGAAAATATTTCCGTATAAATTTCCGGCTGCGGTCATAGCTGTCCTGGCCCTGGCCTTCCTGTGCGCGCAGATAAGTTCCGCCGAGACCGTCAGTGTCCGGTGCTGGAAGTGCGGCGGGACGTTCGAAACCGATTCCTCCCAGAAAATCGTCACCTGCCCGTACTGCGGTGCGAAATGCGTGGTTCCCCAGCCTCCGGCCGCGTCGGGAGATGAAGGCATGGCGGGGGAAGATGACTCGGGGGGCGGAGACCAGGCCTCCGAATCGGAAGAAGCCCAAGCCATCACCTGGCAGGAGGCCATGAGCCGCAAGGGCCATTTCGTGGTGGTCGAAGCCAAGATCGTCAGCGTCTACGACCCCGACCGGATGGGTAAAAAAGGTCCGGTCAAGCTCAATGTCGACCGCAATTGGCGGGACTCGCTGACCTTTGTCCTCTTTAACCGCGACGGCAAGTTCGGCAACCCGGGCCGTTTTCTCAACCAAGTGGTCCGGGTGAGGGGCATGGTCGGCGATTATAAAGGCGCCGTCCAGATCAAAGTGGAAAGTCCCGGCGACATCGAGATCGTGACCCCCGATTCCGAAGGCCCCTCCGAGGAGAGCACGGGAACCGAAGCCGACGTGGTGGCTGCCGGAGACGAATCGATTTCCGCCGACTCCGAGGAATCGGCGGCGGAAGCCCCCGAAGTCGAATCGGTCGAGGAAGCTCCGGCCGAAGAGACCTCGTCGTCGGCCATCACCTGGCAGGAAGCGGTCAAGAAAATCGGCCAGCAGGTCACCGTCGAGGCCACCATCGTCAGCGTTTACGATCCGGCGGCGCGGGGAAAGGGCGGCCCGGTGAAGTTGAACACCGACCGGAATTGGAAAGAAAGCCTCACCATCGTCTTTTATGCGAAAAGCCGTTCGGGGATGGACCAGGGTTTCGGTAACCCCGGTCGGTTCCTGAATAAAAAGGTGCGGGTGACGGGGGAGGTTTCGGAGCATCAGGGGGCCCCGCAGATCATGCTCAGAAACCCGAGCCAGATCGAGGTTATCCAGTAAGGGGCCCCGCCGAATTTTCTCCCGGGGAAGCCGGGGCGGCAAACTGAGTGACAAGTGCGCCGCGCGAGCGGCGCAAGGGGACGGTTTCCCTCAGCTTCTCCAATGAAGCGGGGAGAGGGCGGTTTTTGTCCGGATCGACGCCCCGTCCGGCCCCGACCAGTTTTTCCGCCAATTCATACAGGATGGGGTTACTCTCCCTATGCCGGGAGAGTACCGGATCGCGGGCGACCGACTCGCGCAGGGACAGATCGGCCGGGAATCGTTTCCGGAAATCGTCTCCCTGAAGAAACTCGTCTCCGAGCACTTGCGCCGTGTCCCGAACCGCCTGCGCCGGCGACAGCAGGCGCGGAACACCCCAATAAACGCGGGGGGAACCGGTCTCTTCCGGTTCCGGGAGACGGGGACCGGGGGAGAGGTCGACTTCACACGAAAACGCGAGGTCGACGGCGCGGGCGTACCATTCATCCGGAAAACCGAGCGAACGCATCCGCTCCTCGCTTTTCAACGAGTAGTCCCGAGCTTGTAATTCGAAGGTCGACGGCTTGCCGAACCTGGTTTTGATCAAGACGTCATGGGCCCGCCAATCCCCGTCCAGGCGGTAATGACAGTCGTTGGTGACCACGGCCCCGCAGCCGAACGACCGGTTCAATTCCGCCATCATCCGGTTGGCCTTTCCCTCGTCCGCGATGCCGTGGTCTTGAAATTCCAGGTAGAATTCCCTTCCGAATATATCCAGGTAGCGCTTCAGTTCCCGCCTTCCCGCTTCCAGCCCTCCCCGGAGACAGGCCTGGGGGAGAGAGCCCCAGAAACAAGCGCTGAGGGCGGAAAGGCCCGCGCCGTACCTCTCCAGCAATTTCCAATCGACCAATCCCCGGATTTCGCGGTAATTGTTCTCCAGCCACGACGCGTTGTTGAGCCTGATCAGATTCCCGAATCCCTCCTGAGTCCGAGCGAGAAGTATGAGATGGAACCGCTCCGAACTCCCTTCCTCCAGGGAACGCCGCGCGTCTTCCACAAAGTAGCATTCACACCCTATAACCGGGTGCAGGCCTCTCCGGCGACAGGCCCGCCAGAACTCGTAAGCGCAACCGATATCTCCGTGATCGGTTATCGCCACCGCCCGGTGGCCCGCGGATGCAAGGAAATCCAGATCTCCGGAAAAATCGAGAAGGCCGTCGTTCCAGGAACCGATGAAGTGACAGTGGAGGTGGGCGAACATCCGGCTCGATTCGGTCAGCTCAGCATGACTTCCCGAGTGGTCTTGAAATGAATCTTGGCGACTTTGACCAAGCTTTCCAATCCGTTTTTCTTGACCATCTTCTTGGCCGCCGGGATGACGTTCTTCTTCCCGTTGCCCTTGGGAAAATCGATCCCGAACTCTTCGGAGAGCCTGCCCAGCCTCAAAATAAATTCCGCGCGCGCCAGGATCGAGCCGGCGGCAACGGAGATATCCTCTTCGCCGCGGAACCGTTGGGCAACCTCGATGTTCCGGCCTTTTTTCATCAGCGCGCTCAATACCAAGTCCTTGTGACCGAACTGGTCGAGCACCGCCTGGCGGCAGGGGACTTTGCCTAGAATATTTTCGATCACCCGCGCGTGGCCCCAGGCCAAAATTTTATTGAGATTGCCCATGGTCGGGTAGAGCTGGTTATATCGTTCCGGGCCGATGGCCACCACCGAATTGATGCATTCCCGGCGGATGAGCTTGCGCAGTTCCATGACCCTGCGATCGGAAATTTTTTTGCTGTCCTTGACCCCGGCTTCGCGCAGTTTTTTTTCCAAAGCCGGAGTGATGTAGACTCCCGCCACCACCAGCGGCCCGAAGTAGTCCCCCTTGCCGCTTTCGTCAACCCCGATTCTCTCCTCTCCCTCCTCTCCGAGAACTTCCTCATAGCCCAGCCGGATCTCCTTCAGTACTTCCGGCTCCAAAACGAACTCGATGAAATCCCGGGTTCCCTTGCCTTGGATCAACACCTTGCCCGTGCGGTAGGCGGCGATGGAGACGGTATCGCCCGCGGCCTGAAAAAATCCGTATTGGAGCGGCTTGAAGACGAAGTTGCGCGCTTCCAATATCCCCTTGAGGGAGGAAAGCTGCTCGGTATCGAGCGCGCAGGAATACGATGTTAGTACTTTCCCGCTCATAAGCGCCAGAGATACATCAGGCGAGGCGTGGCCGCGGCCTCCAGGCGTTCCAGCAAGCGCACCGCGAGCGGCGCCGGGAAGGAAGCTCCCAACAGGCTCAGCACCCCGAAATGCGGCTGATATTCGACGACCGTGGACGATTCGATTCCCGCCAATTCTTCGGCCGCGGCGATCGCATCCTCGAGATACCCGATCTCGTCGACCAGGCCTGCCTGAAAAGCTTCTTCGGCGTCGAAAATCCTTCCGTCGGCGGCGGCGCGCACATCTTCTTCGGGGAGCCCCCGGTTCTGAACGATAACCTGGATGAAGCGTTCGTGCATTCCGTTCACCAGAGCCTGCAACTCTTCGTACTCGCCCGGCGTCAGCTGCCGGAAGGGCGAGAGCATATCCTTCTGCTCGCCGGCCTTGATGGTGACGTCTTCGACCCCTATTTTCCGCATCAGGCTTTCGACGTTGAACGACTGGATAATGACTCCGATGCTGCCGGTGATGGACGTGGGATGCGCATAAATCAGGTCGGCGGGGGCGGCGATATAATACCCCCCGGAAGCGGCGATATCACCCAGGAGCGCCACCACCGGTTTCCCGGACTTCTTGAAGTCCAGAAGCCGGTGATACATGACGTCGCTGGCGGTGATCCCCCCCCCCGGGCTGTCCACGGTCAGGATAACGGCCTTGACCGACTCATCCGCGGCGGCAGCGCGCAGGGCCGCCGAGAATTCGCTCACGACGTTGCGGGTCTTGAAACCGACGCTTTCGTCTTCGTCGCGGATGATCCCGCCCACCCGGATCAAGGCGATCTTGGCGGCTCCGGAGCCGCTGACCACTGCCTCGTTCAGACGGGGCCACGCCGAAACCGGTTTGTTCTCCTCATCCAACAACAGAGCCGCGGCGGCGAAAAAGCCCAGTCCCAACCCCAAGAGGAGCCAAGGCCAGATACGGCGTTTCCTGACCAGATAGACGATCTTGGAATCGGGCAGGACTATCTCGCGGTTGCTCATCACCCGGCGCTTCAGTAATCGCTTTTTACATCCTTGGCTCGAATGATTTTCAGACTGGCGCTGGCTCCCAACCGGCTGGCGCCGGCTTTCATCATGGTTTGAGCGTCGTCGAAATCCCGAACTCCGCCGGAAGCTTTGACTCCCAAGGCCGTTCCCACCACTTTCCTCATCAAGGCCACGTCGGCGGCGGTGGCTCCACCCGTTCCGAACCCGGTGGAGGTCTTGACGAAATCGGCCCCCGCCTGCTTGCTCAATTCGCACGCCTTGACTTTCTCTTCGTCGGTCAGATAGCAAGTCTCGATGATCACTTTGACCAGAATATTGGGGCGGCTGGCCCGAACCACCGCCTGGATATCCTTAAGCACCCAATCCGACCTGCCCGATTTCATGGCGCCGATGTTCATCACCATATCCACCTCCGCGGCGCCGTTTTCGATGGCGTTACGGGCCTCAAAAGCCTTGGTCCGGGACGTATTCGCCCCCAGAGGGAAACCGATCACGGTGCAGACCTTTACTTCGGACCTCCTCAGGAGCTTGGCACAGAGTTCTACCCAGGCGGGATTGATGCAGACCGACGCGAAACCGTATTCGGCGGCTTCCCGGCAGAGCTGCCGGATCTGCTCCTCGGTGGCGGTGGCCTTGAGCAGGGTGTGATCGATCATGGAGGCGATCTGTCGTTCGACCTCGCCGATGCCGGGGTGCGCGCTGATCCGGGCCAACCCGTTGGCGATCATGCGATCGACCACATCGCGGCGGTTGGTCACGCAAAGTCCGCAGTCGTTGCAGGGCTGACCGTTCAGAACCGCGCAGGAGCTGGCGGCCTCGGTTCGAACCGCTCCTTCCCGCCCGAGAAACGAGATGACTTCCTTGGTTACTTTTTCGACAAGCAGATTCTCATCCATGGGGAAAAACCGTCCTTTCAAAATAACCGCGTGCTTTCAGCGGGGACCGCGTTCCAGGGCCATGATCTTATTGACCCGAGGCCAATGGCGCCCACCCGCAAATGGGGTCGTCAGCCAAGCGGAGACCATTTCCTCGGCTAGGCTGGGATCGAGGATCTTCCCTCCCAATGTCAGGACATTGGCGTTATTATGCTCCCGGCTGCTGATGGCGGTATCCCGGTTCCAGCAGACGGCCGCCCGGACGCCGCGGATCTTGTTCGCGGCCATGCCCGAAGCCACCCCGAAACTGTCGATCATAATTCCCCGATCGCAGTCCCCGGAAGCCACCGATCGGGCGACCGCGCCCGCGTAATCGGGATAATCGCAGGCCCGGTCGTCATAAGTTCCCACGTCTTTGACGGTATAGCCTTTGCCTTCGAGAAAGGAGATCAAGGCTTGTTTAAGTTCCAAGCCTCCGTGGTCGGAACCTACGGCGATACGGCCGGCAAAGCCGTTGTTTTCCGTGGCATTCGTCATCTCCGCCTCGTTGGAGCTGCCGGGATGAGGAGGGCGCGGATTCCGGGAAACCAGGTCCGCCAAGTTCTCTAATCTTCCCATCCGTGCAAACTCTCAATGGCCGTTTTTGTTATTTTCTCCGGAATCCCGTCCTTCGTCAATACCATAATGACTCCGGAGAAACCCTGAGCGGAATCCCCATTCGGGTAGAAGTTTCAACCCGTTAGGGAAAAACCCGGAAACGCCCCCCTCTTTAAACCTCCCGTTCCGGATAGTAGGAACTCCCCCCCCAGTGCAGCTTCTTCTTCAGAACCCGGTAATAGGTGTTGCCGGCGAGCGTGAGCAGAATCAGGGGCCGGCGGTGGCGGCGGATTTCCACCAGGTCCCCTTTTTCCAAAACGGCCTCCACCTGGCCGTCGATGGTCAGCGATGTCCCCGCCGGGGCGGTCAGCAAACGGGTTTTAAAAACGGACCGGTGAGATACGACCAAGGGACGGTTGGTCAGCGTATGCGGGCAGATCGGGTTTATCAGGAAAGCGGGGACATCGGGCCCGAGGACGGGGCCGCCCGCCGACAGGGAATACGCGGTCGACCCGGTGGGGGTGGCGACGATCAGCCCGTCGGCCAGATAGGAGGTCAGGTACTCTCCGTCGAGAAAAGCTTCCATTCTGATGACCCGGGCGCGCCCCCCCTTCCCGATCACGGCGTCGTTGACGGCGACCGACCGGAACAACTCCCGCCCTCCCCGGGAGCAACGGCAATCCAGCGTGGCCAGAGAGTTTCTGACCAACGTCCCGCGCTTCATTTCCCGGACCATTTCGGGGACATGCTCCAGGGGAATGCCGGTCAGAAACCCCAGGCCGCCGAGATTGACGCCCAGCAAGGGGATGTTCCCTCCACCCAAACCCCGGAAAGTGCTGATCAGGGTCCCGTCTCCTCCCAAAACAATCAAAACTTCCGGCCCGGGACCGAACGAAGGCGTCCAGCGCTGTTTTTCTTCACCCAGCAGCCCGGCCAGTTTCTCTTCCACAAAAACGGCGAATCCGGCGCGGCGCAGGCGACGGCAGAGGTCCCCGGCCGCGTCCAGGGCGTTTTCTTTGGCCAAATTGGCGGTTATCCCGACCGTCTTCATCCCCTATCCCGATCTTCCCCGGCCACGACCACCCGGATAAAAAATTCCCGGTTGCCGGCGGGACCCGTGAGTCTCGATTCCTTCACCCCCGCAATCTTGTGGCCGAGTCCGGTTATGAACCGGATTATATCATCGATTACTTCCCGGTGCACTTCCGGGTCCCGGACCACTCCCCCCTTCCCCACCCGGCAGGGAGGGGCTTCGAACTGGGGCTTGATCAAAGCCAGTATCTCGCCGCCCCCCTTGACCGCCGGGATCAGAGCGGGAAGAATTTTCTTCAAGGATATAAACGATAGGTCGGCGACGGCCAGGTCCACCTGCTCGCCCACATCTTCCGGTCTCAAGTACCGGACGTTGAATTTCTCCCGAAGCTCCACCCGGGGGTCCGTCCGTAAGGTCCAGGCCAATTGACCGCGACCTACGTCGAAGGCGAACACTTTCGCGGCGCCGCTCTGAAGAAGGCAGTCGGTGAACCCCCCGGTGGAAGCCCCCGCGTCAATGGCGGTC
Organism: bacterium; assembly: GCA_035380285.1. NCBI lineage: Bacteria > bacterium. The sequence goes on from DAOSXE010000006.1 coordinate 90,864, forward strand.
TTTCCCTTTACCTCGATTCCGAAATCCGACAAGGCCCCCGACAACTTGTCTCCTCCACGGCCGACGTAGCGGGGACGGGCGAGAACCTCGATCGAGCAGTCCCGGGGAAACGGTTTGCCCGGTTTGTCCGCGGGGCGGCCGTCCACCTTGATCCAACCGGCCCGCACCGCCCGCGCCGCCTGTTCGCGGCTGGGAAACAGCCCACCTTCGGTCAAGAGCGTATCCAGCCGTTTTTTCACCGTTTCTCCCGGTCTCCGGTTGCGGCGAACCCCGTTTTTCAGGGCAGGCGCGCGGATACTTTCTCGGCTACGGCTTCCGGGGTCAGCCCGCACAACTCCCGGAGCAGGGGAACGGGACCGTGTTCGATAAACCGGTCCGCGATCCCTATCCGGATCACGGAATCCGTGCTCCGGCCGGCATCTTCCAGTTCCTCCATCACCGCGGCCCCGAAACCTCCGGCCAGCACATGCTCTTCCAACGTAACGATGCGCTGTTCCGCCGAGACCTGGCGAAGCAGGAGCTCCCGATCCAGCGGTTTTATGAAACGGGGGTTTACTACTCCGAAATCCAGCCCCTTTTTCCCCAGAATTTCGGCCGCCGCCAGGGCTACCCCGATCATCTCGCCCCCCAGGGCCCAGAACCAACCGTTCGTCCCTTCCTTGACTATCTCGGCGCGGGTGTCGGGGAGGGGAACGGGGCGCTCCGGAACCGCGGTCAGTTCGCTGGCGCCGCGCGGGTACCGGACTACGGCCGGACGACCGAGCGCTAAGGCGGTGGCGAGCATGGAGCACAATTCCTTCCCGTCCCGGGGCTGCATGATGGTCAGCCCCGGGATATGGCGAAGGTAGGAGATATCGAAAACACCGTGATGAGTCGGACCGTCGGCGCCGACCAGGCCGGCGCGATCGATGGCGAACACCACCGGAAGTTCCTGGAGGCAGACGTCGTGAACCACCTGGTCATACGCCCTCTGCAGAAACGTCGAATACAGGGCCACTACCGGCTTCAAGCCGCCCGCGGCCATTCCGGCCGCAAAGGTGACGGCATGGCCCTCGGCGATGCCCACATCGTAAAAACGGGAAGGGAAGCGGCGGCCGAAGTCGCAGAGTCCGGTCCCGAGGGGCATGGCGGCGCTGACCGCAACCAGCTTGGGTTCGGTCGCACCCAAGCGGATCAGGGTCTGCCCGAAGACATCGGAATAGGAAAGAAGGTCCGAACTTTTCCGCGAGCGGCCGGTGGCGATATCGAAGGCTCCCAACCCGTGGAACCACTCCGGATTTTTCTCGGCGGGCGGATACCCCTTGCCTTTTCTGGTCACTACGTGCAAAAGCACGGGATCGGACAAACCGCGCACTTTCTCCAGTATTTCGACCAAGGTAGTTAGATCATGGCCGTTGACGGGGCCGACATAACGGTAGCCGAACTCTTCGAATATCTGCCCGGGGGTGATGAGCCCTTTTAAGGCCTCTTCCAGCCGGTGCGAAGCGTTGACCACCCGGGAGCCGACGCCGGGAATCCGTCGCATGACTTCTTCCATTTCGTGTTTCAAGCGGTTGTAGGTCGGAGCGGTGATCAGCTGATTCAGATATTCGGAGAGAGCCCCCACGCTGGGGGCGATCGCCATTTCGTTGGCGTTCAGCACCACCAGGGTGTTGCGGGCGGCGGCGCCGCCCTGATTGAGCGCTTCCAGGGCCAAACCGCCGGTCAGGGCGCCGTCGCCGATGACGGCTATGATCTTCTCCCGACCGCCGCTTTGATCCCGGGCGGCCGCCAAACCCAGGGCGGCGGAAAGCGAGGTGCTGGCGTGCCCCACTCCGAAAGAATCGTACGGACTCTCTTTAATCTTGGGAAATCCGCTGATGCCTCCCAACGTACGAATGGAATCGAACTCCCGCTCCCTTCCCGTTAAAAGTTTATGCGCGTAAGCCTGGTGCCCGACGTCCCAGATAACCTTGTCCCGAGGCAGATCGAAGACGCGATACAGAGCGAGGGTAAGCTCGACTACGCCCAGGCTGGCGGCCAGATGTCCCCCGTTCTCGGAGACTACCCTGATGATTCTTTCCCGGACTTCCGCGGCCAGCGTCTCCAAGTCGCGGCGGGAGAGTTTCTTAAGATCGGCGGGTTCGCGGATCTCCGGCAACAGCTTCTTCACCGGTCTTCTTCCCCCTCCGTATCTTGGAGTTTAAACTCCTCCGGTTTCAGGATGCCGTCGGCGGCGCGGCGTAGGATTTCGATTTTCTGCTCGGCGGAGGCGAGTTTTTTCATACATAAACCGGCGAGTTCGACGCCTTTCTCGTAAAGCTTCATCGCTTCTTCGAGCGAAATTTCCTCGTTTTCCAACCGTCCCACGATCGCTTCCAACCGAGCCAACCCTTCATCGAACTTGAACTTTTCCATTGTTCTCGAATCTCCCCTTGCGGCCACCATCTTATCCGCGATCGGCTTCGATTCCGACCATAAAAACCCGAACCGGGGGAAGGAGGAACCGCTACGTTCCCGCCGTTTCCGAATCGAGCTCGTTTCCCGAAACTCCGGTAACGACGGAAACGAATTCTCCCGCGCCCACCCGGGTTCTGACCTCCTCTCCGGGGCTCAAGGTCCCCGCCGTTCGTACGACGGTCCCATCGGCGGCGAAGACGACGGCATACCCCCGGCCGAGCACGGCCAGGGGGCTCAATGCTTCCAGGCGTAGATACACGTCCCCCAGGCGGGAACGTCGCGAGCCGACGGCCAGGTCCGTTACCCGATCGAGCCGCTGCGCGGACTCCGCCGCCCTTCGGCGACGGAACGCAAGCAAGCGGGATGGATCTCGAAAAACGGCTGCTCGGGAAACGGCTTCCAATTTCCAACGGCGCCCGCTCAATAGATTCCCCGTAACCCGCTCCAGCCGCGCGGCCAAATCGTCGGTTCGCTGCGCCCCCTCGGCCGCCAGCCGGGAGGGACGGCGCATTGCCCAACCACCTAAAACGGCGGCGACCGCGGAACGGGAACGGCCGAGGGAATGCGCCAGGGCACGGTCGAGCCGGTTCAGCGATTCGGCGATCCGGCCGGCCAAGAGCCCGGGCTCGCGGGTAATCAGTTCGGCGGCTGCCGACGGGGTGGGCGCCCGGACATCGGCCACGAAATCGGCGACGGTCCAATCGATTTCATGACCGACCGCCGAAACGACCGGAATGGCGGATCGAAAGATCGCCCGGGCCACCCTTTCTTCGTTGAAGGCCCACAGATCCTCGATGCTGCCGCCGCCGCGGCCGACGATCAGGACGTCCACCCCCCCCCGCAGATTGAACTCCTCGATGGCGCGGGCAATATCTTCCGCCGCCCCTTCCCCCTGAACCCGCACCGGATTGATCACCACCCGCAACCCCCTGAACCTCCTTCCCAGCACCTGGAGGATATCTTTAATGGCGGCCCCGGTCGGCGACGTGATCACCCCCACTGCGGAGGGGAAAGGGGGCAATGGGCGTTTATGATCTTCGCGGAAAAGTCCTTCTTTCTCCAATCTGCGCTTCAACTGTTCCAGCGCCAACTGGAGTTCTCCGCCGCCTCGGGGACTCATCTTCACGGCCTGTATCTGATATTGCCCCCTGGGGCCATAGACGGTCAGACGGCCCTGAACGACGACCTTGAGCCCGTCTTCGGGAACAAATCTTAAAAGCGCCAGAGCGCTCCTGAACATAACCGCGGCCAATTGGGCCCTTTCATCCTTAATCGTAAAATAAGCGTGGCCCGAGGCCGGCAGTCTGAAGTTGGAGATTTCTCCCTCCACGGAAAGCATGGCGAAACTCGATTCCAACAGACGTTTGACCGAGGCGGTCACCTCGCTCACGGTCAACGGCCGGGAGTTCGCGACGGCCTGACTCGAAAAGGAAGAAACCCTCACCGAATTTCGTTCCCTCCGTAGTTGACGGCGGAGATATCGAGCGCATGCCCGCTTTCCCGATCCAATTCCAGAAGCACCCCCTGAAGCCCCGGATCTGCCGCCGCTACCGGGAAACGCACGGGGCGCCCCGTGAGAAAAGCGGTTATGACCGCCCTGGGTTCGCGGCCCAAAATCGAATCCAGGCTCCCGCACATGCCGATATCCGAAATAAACGCCGTTTTCCCCGCCAGAATCCGGGCGTCGGCGGTGGGCACGTGAGTATGCGTGCCCACCACCGCGGAAACCCGGCCGTCGAAGTGCCGGGCCAGGGCGGCTTTCTCGCTGGTGGCTTCGGCATGAAAATCGACCACGATCAGCCGGGTACGCCGGGAAAGCACGTTCACTTCCCCCTCCAAATGGCGGAAGGGACAATCCATCGGGGCCATAAAAACCCTCCCCAGCAGTGAAACCACGGCGATTTCTCCCCCGCCGGGCAACGGGGAGACCCGGCTGCCCCGGCCGGGCGCCCCCGGAGGAAAATTGAGCGGGCGCAGTACCTTGGGGTTGCCGTTCAGAAGCTCCACGGCTTCTTCCCGGCGCCAGATATGGTCCCCCGAGGTGAGTACGTCGGCTCCCGCGCGCAGCAGCTCCTCGGCGGTGTCGACCGTCAGTCCGGAGCCGCCGGCGGCGTTTTCGGCGTTGACGATGCAGAATTCCACCCCCCGCTCCTCCCGGATTCGCGGGTAAAGCTCCGCAAAGGCCGCGCGGCCGGGGCCGCCGACCACGTCGCCGACAACCAGAACCCTGACTGTTTTCTCCTCGGCCATCATGTCGAGACGGTTGGTGCCGCGGCCACAATCCTCTTTCCGCGGGCCGGAACCGCTTGTACCGTCAACGGGCGTATTCCACCGCCCTTGTCTCCCGGATCACCGTGACCCGCACCTGGCCGGGATAATCGAGTTCTTCCTCGATCTTCTTGCTCACATTCCGGGCCAGCTGCAAAATCTCGCGGTCATCGACCTTGTCCGGTTCCACCATCACCCGGACTTCCCGGCCTGCCTGAATCGCGTAAGATTTCCGGACCCCATGAAAGGAAACAGCCAACCGTTCCAATTTTTGAAGCCGCTTGATATAGGCTTCCATCGATTCGGTCCGAGCACCGGGACGGGCGGCGCTGAGGGCGTCGCCGGCCTGGGCCAGCACGTCGAACACCGTCTCCGGTTCGACCTCGCCGTGGTGCGAAGCTATGGCGTGCACCACCAAGTCGGGGAGGCCGTATTTCTTGGCCAGGTTGGCGCCGATCTCCGCGTGCGGGCCTTCGATTTCATGGTCGACGGCCTTCCCGATGTCATGAAGCAAACCGACTTTTTTCGCGGTTTGAACGTCCAAGCCCAATTCGGCCGCCATGATCCCCATCAGGTAAGCCACTTCCCGGCTATGGTCGAGAACGTTCTGCCCGTAACTGGTCCGGTACTTCAGCCGGCCCAGCAACTTGATTAATTCCGGTTTCAGGCCGTGAACCCCGACGTCGAACGCCGTCTGTTCTCCGGCTTCCTTGATCGCGGTTTCCACTTCTTCCCGGGCTTTTTTGACCAATTCCTCCACCCGGGGGGGGTGTATCCTCCCGTCGGCCACCAACCGTTCCAGGGCGACCCGGGCGATTTCGCGGCGAACGGGGTCGAAAGCGGAAAGGACCACTACCTCCGGAGTATCGTCGACCACCACATCGACGCCGGTTGCGGTCTGAAACGCCCTGATATTCCTACCCTCCCTTCCGATGATGCGCCCCTTCATATCGTCGGAAGGAAGCGCGACGGTGGAAACCACCGCTTCCGAAACGTGGTCGGCCGCATAACGCTGGATGGCGATGGAGATGATCTTGCGGGCTTCCTTTTCGGCCTTGTCCCGGGCCTCGTTCTCGATCTGCCTGATCATCAGGGCGGCGTCCCGCTCCGCCTCTTCTTTCAAAGAAGAGAGCAAAAGGGTCTTGGCTTCTTCCTGACTCAAACCCGAGATGCGCTGCAACCGGATCCTCTGTTTCTCGATAATGTCCCGAAGATCGTTCTCCTTGGTCTTGAGTTCCTCTTCCCGCTCTCCCAGCGCCTTTTCCCGGGATTTGATCCCCTCCTCCTTCTGGTCGATGAGCGCGACCTTCCTTTCCAGGTTTTCTTCCCGGCTGTTGATCCTCTGTTCCAGCTTCTTCAATTCCCGGGTGCGTTCCCGGCTCTCTTTCTCGAAAGCGGTGCGGGCTTTGAACATCTCTTCCCGGGCTTGAATCGAAGCTTCTTTTTTCATGGCCCGGGCCTCGGTATCCGCTTCCGACAGGATGCGCTCGGCTTCCCGGGCGGCAGAATCTACTTTTTTCTTGTTCCAGAGAGCCGCGACCAGCAAACCGAGCAAAACACCGGCCGCCAGAGCGGCGCCGGAAATCACCAATGCGATGCCGTTCATGATCCCTTCTCCGTAGTGAGTGGTTCTTCCTGATAAACCATGGGTAACCGGGGAGGACGAATCCTGACGACCCGGTTTTCGGTAATGAGTACGTCGATCGGCTGATCGTGGCCGGAGACGGGAAGCCGGTCCACGATCTGGCACTGAAAAGCCAGGGCCACGCGGAATATCCGCGGCCAGTGCCCGAGGAATTCGTCATAATAGCCGCCACCGCGGCCGAGCCGCGCCCCGCGGCCGTCGAACCCGACGCCCGGGACCACCGCCAGGTCCACTTCCTCCGCCGGCACTTCGACGCAGCTGCCGGGCGGAGGCTGGGGGCACCCCCGGCAACGGTCGTCCAATTCCCGGGCCGGATCCGAAATCAAAACCGGCCGCAGAAGCCGCCCGGAAAGATCGATCGCGGGAACCGCCACTCGTTTGCCGAGTTTCAGGGCGGTGAGCATGACAGACTCGGTTTTAACCTCGGAGCCCGTCGCCGAATAGATGAAGACGGTGCGGCTTGTCCCGAATTCGGGGAGGCCCAGGAGCTTGGAAGCGATCCGCTTGCTTTTTACCGCGTTCTCCTCCGGGGAAAGAGAGCAACGGCGCGCAAGCAGGTCGCGGCGGAGTTCAGCTTTCATGTTTTTTCCCCCGGTCTTCCAGCCGTTTCAGGATGACGCCTTCGTAGCCCCTGCCGGCGGGCCGGTAATACTTTTTTTTGACCGTGGTGTAGTCTTGGGAGACCCAACCGCCGGGGTGGTCGTGCGGATAAAGGTATCCTTGGCCCCGATCGAGTCGGGCCGCGCCCGCATAATGGGAATCCCTGAGGTGAGCGGGGACTTCCTGAACATTCCCCGATCTGACGTCCTGCGCGGCTTCTTCCAGGGCCTGGTACGAAGCGTTGCTTTTGGGCGCGGAAGCGAGATAGGTGACCGCCTGGGCCAGATTGATCCGGGCTTCGGGCATCCCGACCGTCTCGACCGCCTGAGCGGCGCCGACGGCGATGGTCAAGGCGGCGGGATCGGCGTTGCCGATGTCCTCGGAGGCGGCGATTACCAGGCGCCGGGCGATAAACCTGGGTTCGTCCCCGGCTTCGAGCATGCGGGCAAGCCAATAAACCGCCGCGTCCGGGTCGCTGCCGCGGATACTCTTGATCAGCGCCGATATGGTGTCGTAATGATCGTCCCCGTCCCGGTCGTAGGGCGCCGTTTTTTTCTGCAGCGCCTCCATCATGACCTCGGGAGTGATCGCCAACGGGTCGCCGGGACGTCGGGGAGTGGTGAGAAAAGCCACTTCCAGCGCCCGCAACGCCCGGCGCCCGTCGCCTTCGCAATGGGCGGCGAGGTACTCAAGCGCCTCCGGGGCCACGGCCAGGGATTCGGAACCGAGACCGCGTTTCCGGTCGGTCAATGCCCGTTCCAGAATCAGGAGAATGGATTCGCATGGGAGCTTCTTGAATTCGAACAGATGGGTGCGCGAGAGCAAGGCCGGGGCCAGCGCGAAAAACGGGTTATACGTGGTCAGACCGACGAAACCGATCGCCCCTTCTTCCACATGAGGCAACAGCACCTCCTGCTGGGCTCGGTTGAAACGATGGAATTCGTCGATGAAAAAAAGCGTGCGCTGACCCGAATTACTGAGGCGGTGGCGGGCCAGGACGATGACTTCTTTCACCTGCCGGACATTGGAATCGACCGCGCTGAGAGTGACGGGGTGGTACGCGGTGGCCCCGGCGATATATTTCATGAGGCTGGTCTTGCCCGAGCCGGGAGGTCCGTAGAAAATCGCCGCTTCCAGGCAATCGGCCTCGATCAACCGCCGCAGCAATTTGCCGGGGCCGAGGATATGGTCCTGTCCGACGAAGTCGTCCAGGGACGAGGGGCGCAGCCGGTCCGCCAGCGGCCGGGCGGCCTCCTCTTCTCCCTCGGGGGAGGCGAAAAAGTCCATAATGCCACCTTACCCGTTGCTCGGCTGCAGCGGGGCGGCGGCGTAGACAAGACGGACGGGAATCCTCCCGTAACCCGCTTCAAGCGGGCCGTACCGGCATAATCAGGGCACACTGCCGGAAAGAGTTTTCCCCACCTTTTTCATTCTCCAGAATTTAAACCGGAAAACTGACAGGCATCGACAGCCTGTTGCGCATTCATCATGTCCTGGCCGCGCTATCAACCCGCACCAGCCAAATCTATGTTCAACGACCCGGTATTCCGGGCACTCGGTTCCATCACCGCAATCTGCCGCGAGTCTCCCCGAGCAGCTCCGTTATAAGAGGGTCGTGGAGACTCGAAACCATTTTGTCGTCAAGTGTACCATCCGGGGAGCGATAGATCAAGTGAATGGCCAGGCTTTTCTTATCGGCAGGGACCTGGTCCCCCGTGTAGATATCAAAAAGCGTATACGATTCCAGGGCCGGGGGACGGAGCTTGTCCAGAATCTCCGCAACCTTCCCGTAGGGAAGTTCCCGGTCCACGAGCAAAGCTATATCTCTTTCCACGGCGGGATATTCGGGTAAACGGCTGTATTTTCTCTCCGTATGCGCGGCGCCCAAGAGCCGATCCAGGTCGAGTTCGGCCAGGAAGACGGGGCCTTCCAGGCCGGAGGCCGCAACCACCGGATCGGAAACCGCCCCCACGACGCCCGCCGGAAAGTCGCCGAGCCACAGAGCCGCGGCTTGACCGGGCTGGAAGATCGGGTCCTCGACCGGAAGGTAACGGGCCGCGGCTATCTTCAGATGGGCGCAGAGGTCTTCCACCAGACCCTTGATCGAAAAAAAGTCGGGACGGCTCGAGTCGCCGGACCAGTGGGAGAGAGCTTTTCCAGGGGCCAGGACCGCGGCCAGGCGGCACTTTTCCAGGGGTTTGCCCCCGTCCTTCGCTTCCTGAAAGACGGCGCCGGTCTCGAAACAGCGGATATCCGCCGCTTTCCTTCGTTGGTTCAATCCCGTCACCTCCAAGAGCCCGGGTATCAAGGTCGTGCGCAAAAGGTTCTGCTCTTTGTTGACCGGATTGAGGATCGCGGGTGCCTCCCGCAAGGGGTGCCCGGGAGGGAGCCCCAGATTTTCCAGGTTCCGCGCGCCGAGAAAGCTGTAGGTAATGACTTCATCCAGCCCCCGGCCGCAGAAGAATTCCCGAATTCGGGAAAGGATTCCCTCCTTGCGGGAGGGGATGGCGTTGCCGAGGGGGCAGCAGGGTAGAATCTCAGGGACCCGGTTGTAGCCGTAGAGGCGGGCCACTTCTTCGAAAAGATCCGCTTCCCGCTCCAGATCGGGACGCCAGGTCGGGATCGAGAAAACGATCCCGGCTTGATCCGCGCCGCGCTTTTCCAACCCGATCGACGATAAGAACCCCGCTATATCTTCCGGGCCGAGGGGAACCCCCAGAAAAGCGGCGGCGCGGGCCGGATCGATCCTCACCTCCCGCCGGGGAAAACCCTCCGGATGAGTGTCGATCATGCCCGAACTGGCTTGGCCCCCCGCCGTTTCCAGGATCAGACCGGTCAAGCGCTCCAGGGCGCGGGGGGCCAGGTTGGGGTCGACGATCCTCTCGAAACGCCGCGATGATTCGGTGGCGAGCCCCACCCGGCGCGAAGTGCGGCGAATCTGGCGGGATTCGAAATATGCGCTCTCCAGAAACAGATCGACTGTCTTCTCGGAAACCTCGCTGTCCTTTCCGCCCATGATCCCGGCCAGCGCTACCGGTCTTTCGGCGTCGGCGATCACCAGCATATCCGCGTCCACCTGCCGCTCGCTTCCGTCGATGGATACGATCGTTTCTCCGGGGCGGCCGCGGCGCACGACGATGCGCCCCCCCCGTAAAAGCGCGAAATCAAACGCATGCAGGGGTTGCCCGACCGCCAGCATGACGTAGTTGGTGGCATCGACGACATTGTTGATGGCACGGATGCCGCATGCTTCCAGGCGCTTTCTCAACCAATCCGGGGAAGGCGAAATTTTTACTCCTTTGATCAGGCGCGCGCAATACCGGGGACATAACTCCTCGTCTTCGACCAGGACATCGGTCAGTTCTTCCGTAGCGGGCCCGGCGCATTCGGGAGGCGCGAACCCATCGTTCACCGGAGAACCGTGCCGAGCCCCCACTTCCCGAGCCAGACCCAAGACCCCGAAAAGATCGGGGCGGTTCGGGGTAACATCAACATCGAGAACCCAATCCGGAAGTTTCAGGTAGGTCTCGAACGGAGTTCCCGGCGCCGCCGCGCCGGAAAGCTCCCAGATCCCTTCATGGTCATCGCCCAGGCCCAATTCCCGCTCGGAGCAGATCATACCGCTGGAAACACGTCCCCGGAAGGGGCGGGTTCCCACTTCCATCCCGTCCGGAAGCACTGTCCCCGGCAAAGCCACGGGCACGTCGATCCCCTCGCGAACGTTTCCGGCCCCGCAAGCGATCTCCAGGGGCTCTTTTGCGCCGACGTCGACGGCGCACCAGGTTATCTTTTTCAACTTCGGATCGCGTTCGCAACCGCGGACCCGGCCCACCACCACGCCCGCCGGCACCTCGAGGCGCTCCACATTTTCGACTTCGGCGGCCTGCAAAGTGATTTCTTCCGCCAGGGAACGCGGATCGACGTCCACGGAGGTGAATTCCCGAATCCAGTGAATCGTGGCTTTCATCAGTCCTTTAGAATTGATCCAGAAATCTGAGGTCGTTTTCGTAGAACAAGCGGATGTCGTCGATGCCGTACCGGAGCATGGCGCAACGGTCTATCCCCAACCCGAAGGCGAAACCCCGCCATAAATCGGGGTCGTACCCCACGGCCCTGAAGACATGGGGATCGACCATGCCGGCCCCCAGGATCTCAAGCCAGCCCTTGCGCGAACAGAGCGAACATCCCCGGCCCCCGCAAACTATACAAGAGATATCTCCGTCGGCCGAGGGCTCGGTAAAGGGGAAGAAACTGGGCCTGAATCTGAGCTTGGTATCGGGACCGAAAAACCGGCGCACGAACTCGCTCAGGACCGCTTTGAGGTGGGCGAAGGAGATATCGGTATCGACCATCAGGCCCTCGAGCTGGTGAAACATGGGAGAATGGGAGGCATCGACGGAATCGGCGCGGAAGGTCCGTCCCGCGCAGATCATCCGCAGCGGGGGTTTTCCCCTCTCCATGGTGCGGATCTGGACCGGGGAGGTATGGGTCCTGAGGAGAAAACCGCGGTCGAGATACAGCGTATCCTGCATATCGCGGGCGGGATGGTCGGAGGGGATATTGAGCGCGTCGAAATTATACCACTCGGTCTCCACTTCCGGCCCCGTTTCCAGAACGAAGCCCATCCCCTCGAAGATCGAAATCATCTCCCGGGCCGTCCGAGTGAGGGGATGAATGTGTCCCCGGGGGTAACGATGACCCGGGAGGGTGACATCGACCCTGTCCCGGCGCACCCGTTCGCGAAAACCGGCTTCGGCCAGTCGTAGCCGGCATTGTTCGCATTCGGATGCCAGGGTGCCCTTGATCCGGTTGGCCAAGGCCCCCATCTCCGGACGTTGCTCGGGAGGGAGCTTGCCCACCGACTTCATGCAGGAAGTGATCCGCCCCTTCCGCCCCAGATACTGGATCTGAAACTCTTCCAGGGCGGCCTCATCCTCCACCCGGCTCAAGTCATCGAGAGCTTGAGCGCAAATCTGTTCGAGTTCGTCTTTCATGTTCCGGAGCCGGGCCCGGCCCGGCCGGGACCCGGAAGGCCGAAAGTATCAGGCGGAGACGGACTCTTTCACTTCCGCGATCAGGCGGGAAAATACCTGCGGGTGACGGACCGCCAAGTCGGCTAAAATCCGTCGATCGAGCCGGATATTCGTCTTGTTGAGGCCGTCGATGAACGCCGAGTACGACATGCCCTCGGCATTCGCGGCGGCGCGGATCCTGGTGATCCAGAGGCGGCGGAAATCCCGCTTGCGCTGTTTGCGGTCCCGGTACGAATAAGCCCAAGCCCGCATCACCGTTTCCCGGGCGCTGCGGTAGAGCTTGCTCCTGCCCCCCCGATACCCTTTGGCCTGGTCGAAAAGCCGCTGCTTGCGTCTTTTTCTCGCGGGCGCGTTGGTTGCTCTTGGCATGGTGATCCCTCTTCTTTAAGCGTAAGGAAGCTGTTTCAAAACTTTCTTGGTCTCCGGCGCGGAAAGAATCTCGGCGCTGCGGAGCCGCCGTTTGCGCTTCCGGGATTTACCGGTCAAAAGATGGCTCTTGCCGCTGCGACGGTTCTTGACCTTACCCGATTTAGTCACTTTGAAGCGCTTCTGCACTCCCTTGTTGGTTTTCAGCTTGGGCATCTTCCACCCCCTCTTTCTTGGCTTTCTTGCTTGTCTTCCCCGCCGGGCTGGGGTTGATCAGACATGTCACCCGGCGCCCCATCTTCCTGTAATCGGTTTCCAAAGTGCCATGTTCTTTCAGATCTTCGATCAGCCGAGCCAGGGTCTGATAGCCCAGCTCCTGGTGGGCCATCTCCCTACCCCGGAACATCAGGGTCAGCCGGAGCTTGAACCCTTTCTGCAGGAACCCCACGGCCTTGCGCAGCTTGACCCCGTAGTCGTTGTCGTCGATCCGGGGACGGATCTTGATCTCCTTCATGCGGTCGGTATGCTGCTTCTTCTTGGCGTCCCGCTCGCGTTTGCTGATCTCGTATTTGAACTTCCCGTAGTCCATGATCCGGCATACCGGCGGAGTCGATTGAGGAGCAACGCAAACCAAATCACGGTGCTGCTCCTTGGCCAAGTTCAGCGCGTCCTCCAGGGGAATGATTCCCACCTGGGCGCCGTCTTCGGCAATCGTCCGGACCTCGCTGGCGCGGATCTCCTCGTTTACAAAGACCGATTTGGGAATGATGGCACCTCCGGTTTTTCCGGTTGTTACGATTTTTCGCGAATAGCCTGGGTAATCAAATCCGGGACTTCATCCAGAGCGAAACTACCCAATTCGCCTTCGTTCCGTTTTCTGACCGACACTTCTCCCGTTTCGGCTTCGCGCGCCCCCACGATCAGCATATAGGGAGCCCGAATTTCCCGGGCGGCGCGTATTTTCCATCCGAGTTTCTCGTTCCGGTCGTCCAGCTCCGCCCGGATACCTTCACCCTCCAGACGGCTCAGGACTTCCCGGGCATATTCCCGGCATTTGCGCGAGACCGGGATCACCACCGCCTGCACCGGCGCCAGCCAGCAGGGCAGCGCTCCTCCGTAATGCTCGAGCAGGATCCCGAGAAAACGTTCTATGGAACCGAACGCCGCCCGGTGAATCATAACCGGGCGGTGTTTCTTGCCGTCCGGGCCAATATACTCCAGATCAAAGCGTTCCGGCATGGAAAAATCGAGCTGGATGGTTCCGCACTGGTAGCTGCGTTTGAGGCAGTCCCGGATGTGAAAATCGATCTTGGGGCCGTAAAAAGCCCCCTCCCCTTCCCGAACCTCGTAATCGATGGACATCGATTCCAGAGCTTCGGTCAGGCTGCGGGTGGCGAGATCCCAATCCTTATCGCTGCCGATCGAAGATTCGGGACGGGTCGATACTTCGATCTGATACTCTTCGAATCCGACCGCGCGATACAGCTCGAGAATGAGGTCGACGGTCGCCCGGATTTCGTCCCTGATCTGCTCTGGAAGGCAGTAGATATGAGCGTCATCGATGATAAAGCTTTGAACCCGGAACAGTCCGTGGAGTACGCCGGTCAACTCCCGGCGATGAACTCTTCCCAATTCGGCGATCCGCAAGGGGAATTCCCGATAGGAGTGCTGGTTTTCCTTGTAGAACAGTATCCCCCCGGGACAATTCATGGGTTTGACCGCGTAGTTTTCGTCTCCGACCGGACAGAAATACATATGGTCCTGATAGTGATCCCAATGACCGCTGCGGTGCCATAACTCGTCTTTGAGGATCAGCGGGGTCATGATCTCGCGGTAACCGCGGGAGCGGTGCAGCGAGCGCCAGAAACTCAGGAGAGCTTCATAGAGAGCCACGCCCCGGGGGTGAAAAAAGACCATCCCCGGAGCCTCCTCGTGAAAGCTGAAGAGGTCCATCTCCTTTCCCACCCGGCGGTGGTCGCGCTCGCGAGCCTCTTCCAGATTATGCAGGTATTCGGCGAGTTCTTCTTCCGCGGGAAAGGAAGTCCCGTAAATCCTCTGGAGCATAGGGCGTTGCTCGTCCCCTTTCCAGTAAGCCCCCGCCACGCTCAGCAGCTTGAAGGCCTTGATCTCGCCGGTCGAGCCCACGTGGGGCCCCCGGCAAAGGTCGAAAAACTCGCCGTCACGATAGATGGTGATATCTTCGCCCCGGAGGTTATCGAGAAGTTCCAGCTTGTAGACCTCCCCGGCGTCGGTGAAAATCCGCCGCGCCTCCTCCCACCCGACGCTTTCCCGCTCGAAAGGGTGGTTCTCGGCGGCGATTTTTTTCATCTCGTCTTCAATCCGTTCCAGAGACTCGGGATTGATGGTATCGTCGAGATCGAAGTCGTAGTAGAAGCCGTCCTCGATGCTGGGTCCGATCCCCAGCTTTGCCTGCGGATAAAGCCTTTTCACCGCCTGCGCCATAACGTGCGCGCTGCTATGGCGATAGGCATCCAGATAATCCTGTTTCGAGCTCATGACCGTTAAAAAAGCCGAAAACCCACCGCCGATCGGGAGAATTCCCATCTCGCGATCGCCCCGGGTTCCGGCTTCGCTCCCGCAGTTGTTGTCTCTCCAGTCCCTCGGATGTCGAACCGTCCTGAAAGGGCGTGAAACCCTTGGGCGATACTGGACTCGAACCAGTGACCTCTACGATGTCAACGTAGCGCTCTAACCAGACTGAGCTAATCGCCCCGAAGCTAGGTATGTATATATGCCTCCACCCCCGGGATGCAATAAAAATTTAACCGGCGCCAAGGAGGCGCCGAGGGTGGCGCGGACGGCCGACAATGAACCGGAATCGATCAATTTTCGCGTTCGAACCCTGACCGTACGGCGGCGAGAACGGCTCCGATCAACACCAGCACCGCGATCCAGACAAGTGCGCTCATCTCATTCTCCCCGGTCTTCCCGGTAGAAACAACCCTGTCGATTGTCGCTCAGACGCCGCTTCGGGGGCAGTAAAAAATACTCCGGGGAGGGGCGCGAAACTCCCTTTTGCTCTTCCCGGGACGGGTACACACCGGAAACGACCAGGAGCGCGGCTCCGGCTCGGGTTTCGAACCGGCCCCGGAAAACCCGGCGGGCGCCGGGCACGACCAGGTGCCCGCAACGGGCGTAAACATCGGGGAACATAACCCCCTCCACCAATTCCCGTTCCGAATCGAGAGTGACGAACAGCATCATCCGGTCGCCGGCGGACGACACCCGGCGCCTGGCCGCCACCCGCGCGACCAGGCGGACGTCCCCGCCGGGAAGCGGGATGCGGTCGGGCGCCCGGGCGACCGGCGACCCGGGGGAAGGGAAACCGGGAGGACCGCCGGGGAAAACGGGGGGCCGATCTTCGGGAGAGTAACGACGCGAACCGGCCGTTCCGGAATACGCGGCGTACTTCCACCCCAGTTCCGCCCTTCCGACACCGAGGCCGTCCAAGGCGCCGGCGGACAGCAACCTCCGGGTTTCGGCTACTCCCGGTCTGACCCGTCCGATGAAATCTTCCCACGACGAGAATCCGCCCCGCGGGCGCGCAACCACTATCCGGCGGATCGCCTCCGGACCGAGGCCGGACACCTCCATCAACCCCAAACGAATTCCGGCGCCCTCGGATATGGAGACGCCTTCGCTGTGGTTGACATCGGGAGACAGAACCTCCAACCCCAAACGGCGCGCTTCTTCGATGTACTCCGAGGAAGGATAAAATCCCCCCCGTCTCGAAATAACCGCGGCCAGGAACGATGCCGGGTAGTGAGCCTTCAGCCATGCGGTTTGGAAGGAGAGGACGGAAAAGGCGGCGCTGTGGGCCTTGCAGAACGAATAGGCCGCGAAACTGCGGATCTGACCCCAAAGAGCGTCGATCTCTCTCTCCGGGAAACCGGTGGTCCGGCAACCGGACCGGAAACGTTTTTCCAGGACCCCCATGTTCTCCTTCCCGTTCATGGCCCTCCGGAACAGGTCGGCATCCCCCATACTCATTCCCGCCGCCGCGCTCACCACTCTCATCACCTGTTCCTGGTAGATCATCACTCCCTTGGTTTCGGCAAGGATGGGCGCAAGAAGCGGGTGAAGGCGGGGGACCGGCTCCTCCCCCCGGCTGCGGGCGATGTAGCGATCGGCCAGGCCGGAACTGTTGACTCCCGGACGGATGATGGAACTGGCCGCCACCAGGGTTTCGAAATCGCGGCAGCCCAACCGCCGCAGCAGCAAGCGCATGACCGGGGACTCTATGTAGAAACAACCCAGCGTTCGACCGGTCGCTATCAGGCGCCCGGTCGCCTCGTCCTCCCGTGGTTTGACGGTTCCCCAATCCAGGGTGGTGCCGCGGGCCGCTTCCAGGCGGATCGTGTCCTCCACCACCGCCAAGGCGCGCTGCCCCAGGATGTCGACCTTGACCAGCCCCAGATCGCGAATCGAATACATGTCCGGCTGGGTCACCACCAGACCGCCGGAGGCGCGTTCCAATGCCACCATATCGGTCAGCGGGCGGGGAGAAACGACCACCCCGCCGGGGTGGACGGAAATATTCCTGGGTATCCCCTCCAGGGCGGCGGCGAGCGTCAATATCCGGCAGAACCCGGAATCCGCCCAGGGGAGATCGCGGCATTCGGGAATCTCCCGGCGCAACCGCTCCGGCTCCCGGTTGCTGAAGAAATAGGGCAGTTTCCGGGAAATCTCCCGGATCTTCTCCTCCCTCCACCCCAGAACCCGCGCGGCTTCACGGAAAGCGCCCCGACCGCGGAACCGCGACGTCGTGGAAATCAGCGCCGTCCGCTCTCTTCCATAACGGCGACGGATGAATTCGATCACTTCACGACGCCGGTGGGTGGGGAAATCGATATCTATGTCGGGGGGGTCCGGGCGATGTTCGTTCAAAAAACGCTCGAAATAGAGCCCGTGTTCGAGGGGGTTGACGGCGGTGATCCCCAACAGGTAACAGACCAGGCTGTTGGCGGCGCTTCCCCGGCCCACCCAGGGGATTGCCCGTTCCGCGGCGAAAACGACGATTTCCCGGGCCAGGAGGAAGTAGCCGGCAAACCCCATCCGCTCGATTACCCCCAACTCCCGCTCCAGGCGGACCCGGCCCGGTTCCGAGCCTCCCATCGTTCGGGAGAAGGCATCCCGGCAGGCGGCGCGGAGTACGCCGACGTCTCCCTCCGGGTACAACCGCGGCGGAGATCCGTCGAACCTGAAATCGCAGGCGGCGGCGAGGCGCCCCGACTCCGCCAGCGCCGCCCGGGCGAACCCGGCCCGTTCCAACTCTCCCCGGCGCGGCAGACACCCTCCGTCCGGACGGCGGGTAGGCGTCTTCTCCTTCCGGGTCCGGATCAGGGAAAGGAATCCGGCCACGGCGGCGGCGGCGGGGTCAGGAAACGCCACCCGCGGCATCGCTACCGCGACCGGTTCCCCCTTTCCCCGCTGCCGTGCGCGTACCGGATTCCAGGCGAGCCGTAGCCCCGGGATTGCCCGGGCAGAGGGGGGAAGAAGCGCCGGGTTATCGACCAGGATGAACAGGTTTCCCCGGCGCCCGGTTTCAAATACCCGGGCCGGGGAAAAACCGGGGTCCAGCCGGCGAGCCGTCGTCAGCCGGCACAGTTCGCTCCACCCCTCCCGGTTCCGGGCCAATAAAACGAGGTTGCCGGCAGGAGACGTCAACTCGACTCCCAGCAACGGCCGGATACCGGTCTCGCGGCACGCCCGGTCGAATTCCACCGCGCCGTACACGCCGTCGCGATCGGTCAGGGCCAACGCCGGATATCCCAGGCGGGAGGCGGTCCGCGCCAGAACCGCCGGAGACGCCGTTCCCCTTAAGAAACTGTAGTGACTGTAGCAGTGCAACGGCACAAACATTGCCCGCCGCCTCCGCCTTACTTCCGCCTCCAGAGCCGCGCCGCCCGTTTTCCGTACCTTCTCCGCAACCCGTCCAGGATCGGACCGAGGACCGCCAGTTTTTCTCCCCTGCTTCCCGGGGGAAAAAGGCTCCCGGTCGCTGCCGACTGTTCTCCAACCGGCAGCGGCAGTCGACGAACCACGGGTCGGAGGTCGCGGCCGCGAGCCTGTTCCATCATCATGTCCCCATGCTTCCCCCAGACCGAGCGTATCCAGAAGGGAGCGACCAGGTTCAGGTCCCCCACCCGCGCTATCCCCAACGCCCGAAGCTGCCGCACCATCCGGCCGTCCAACTCCGGCCAGTATTCGACCGGCAAGCCGGAAAGCGCTTCCTGCCGACCCTGGGAGAGAATCCAGAAGCAACCGCCGGTTCCCGCCAACCGCCCGGCCGCCCGAGCCAGGAACTTGTTCTCCCCCACCCCGATCTCCGGGCGAAACCCCTGGCGGCGCAAACACGCCCGAAGATGGTCGACCGCCTCCAGGGGGTGGCTCCAGAGACGCTCCTGGCCGGTAAAATCCAGATAAAATCTCCCCCCGGCGCAATATTCCACCAGGGGCGTGTAACGCTCGAGGATCCCGGCGAGCCGGAGGAGTACCGCCCAGTCTTTTTCGGCCTCCGGAACTCCGACGAACGCTACCGTCCGAACGCAACGACGCCTCGTCGACGCTGTTCCACCGTATTCCATGCCGTGGCCTCTCGTTCGTTTTTCGCCGCCGCTATGCTTTCCCCGAGGGCTCGGGGGAGAGAAGCAGAGAGTATAGGGCATAGCATACCCCTCCTCCGTCCCCCTTCATGATCTTCATGTCCTTCATGGTCCTTTCCCAATGCTTCCCC
>DAOSXE010000007.1 GCA_035380285.1 bacterium
GCCTCTCCGACGACGGCATCGACTTCATCTGCCAAGTCATCCGGGAGGCGGCCGGGTGATCCCGGGCCAACGACGGACCCGGACGTGAAGGTCCTCCTGGTCAACCCCCCCTTCGATCCCGAAGAATCGGTCGGGGAAAGCAGCTCAGTCAGGTTCGTCCTCAACATCACCCCTCCCCTGGGGTTGGCGTACCTGGGCGCGGTGTTGGAACGGGCCGGATACGCCGTCAAGATCGCGGACTACACCTCCCGTGCCCCCCTCCCCCCCCTCCCGGAGCTGGCGGCGGATTTCTCGCCGGACCTGGTGGGCATCACCGCCACCACCCCCTCCTTCGGCAGCGCGCGGCGGGCGGCCGTCGCCGTCCGGGAAGCCCTGCCGAAAACCCTCCTGGTTCTGGGGGGGGCGCAAGCCACCGCCTGCCCTCGGGAAAGCCTAGAGAAAAGCGGCTTCGACGCCGTCATCGTCGGGGAAGGAGAAGAAACCGTCCTCGACCTGGCGGCGGCGGCCGAGGCGGGGGCCTGGACGGAACGCCGGGCGGAGATCGCGGGGATCGCCTACCGGGACGCGGAGGGCGTCCGGGTCAACGAAAGGCGCCCGTACATCCGGGACCTGGACTCGCTCCCCCTTCCCGCCCTGCATCTCCTGCCCCCGCTGGAGACCTACCACCCGACTCCCGCCTCCTACCGCCGGCTCCCGGTCGGCATCGTCATGACCAGCCGGGGGTGCCCCAACCGCTGCACGTTCTGCGACCGGGCGATCTTCGGTAACGCCACCCGGTTCCACAGCCCGAACCGGGTCCTGGAGGAGATCGACCGCCTGGTCACCCGGTTCGGCGCCCGGGAGATCAGGTTTTTCGACGACACGTTCACCCTCCACCGCCAACGCACCCTGGAGATCTGCCGAGGCCTCCGGGAAGCGGGCCGGAGACTCCCCTGGACCTGCCTGACCGCGGTCCGCGCGGTGACCCCGGATCTGCTGAAGGAGATGAGCCGGTCCGGTTGCTGGCAGGTGCTGTTCGGGCTGGAATCCGGCGACGACCGCATGCTCCGGCTCCTGGGCAAGGGAAACACCGTGGAACTCAACCGCAAAGCCGTCCGTTGGGCGCAGGAAGCGGGGTTGGAGGTGCGGGGCGATTTCATCGTGGGTACCCCCGGGGAAACCATGGAAAGCCTGGAAAATACGCTCCGGTTCGCCATCGAGTCCAAGCTCGACTACGCCCATTTCAACAAGTTCACTCCTTTCCCCGGGACGGAGCTTTTCCGGCGGCTCCACGCCGAGGGTTACTCCTTCGATTTCGACCGGGGCTGCAGCATTCTCGACCACGGAGCCCTGCTCTATGTCCCCCCGGGCCTCGACGAGACGGACTACCGCGCCTGGCTGGACCGGGCTTTCAAACGCTTCTACCTGCGGCCGGCCCATATCGCCCGCCGGCTCCGGGCGGTCCGGACCTGGCCCCAGTTGCGCGGCCAGGTCCGGGGAGCGGCCAGCATCATCGGGCTCTGAACCGTGAAAACTTCCGCAGTGCACGATCTGCTCGAAACGGAAAAGCCCGGAGGCGAAACCGTCTTCAACGATTCCCTGGCCCGACATACTTCGTTCGGAACCGGGGGGCCGGCGGAATGCCTCGTCTTTCTGGCCGGCGACGAGCCCCTGGCCCGGCTCCTTCCCCTCTTGAACGATCGAGAAATCCCCTGGCGGTTCCTGGGAGGGGGAAACAACGTCCTGGTCGCGAACGAAGGAGTCCCCGGCGTCACGTTCAGGCTGCCGGCCCGGCCGGTGCGGGCGCTGCCGGGGGGGCGCCTGCGGGCGGGAGGAGGGACCCCCCTCCCCCTTCTGCTGGAAGCCGCGGCGGAGGCAGGCCTGGGCGGCCTGGAATTTGCGGCCGGGATCCCGGGTACGGTCGGGGGGGCGCTAACCATGAACGCGGGGACCGCGGAGGAGAACGTCGGCTCCCTGGTCGATCGGGTGGCGGCGAGAGACGCGACCGGCGCGCGGTTCGAATTTCCCGGGGCCGAGGGCGGCTTCGGCTACCGCCGCAGCCGGTTCCCGGAGAACCGCGAAATCGTGGTCGAGGCCGACTTCGCCCTGATCCCGGCCGACGGGCGCGCGGTGAGGGAAAAGATGAGCAGGGTCCGGACGGAGCGTTCAAAACATTTTCCCCGGGGAAGGTCAGCCGGTTGTTTCTTCAAAAACCCCCCGGGAAATTCGGCCGGACGCCTGATCGAAGCGGCCGGCTTGAAGGGCAAACGCCTGGGCGAAGCGGCCGTTTCCCGGAAACACGCCAACTTCATCGTCACCACCGGCCACGACTCGGAGGAGATACGCAACCTGGGGCGGCTGGTCCGGCAGGAAGTCCTTATGCGGTTCGGGGTCAGGCTGGAGCCGGAAGTACATTTTTGGGGTTGGAAAAAAGTTTTTTGACAAATCCCGGACTTTTTACTATATTGATCCCAGCATTGGGCTAATCGGCTACAGGCAGCCATCAGTAACACAGGAGGTGAGCAGATGAAGCGAGCCCTAGCATTGGCCGTAGCCTTCATGGCCGCGGGAGCGCTGATCACCGGCGCCGCCGCCGCCGCGACCGTCGTGTCGGAAGGTTTTGACGGCTTCGACACCGGCACCCGCCCGTCGGGCTGGGTATTTACCGGGTGCGACCAGAACAGCGATACCTACACCACCGCCGGCAACTACGGGGCGGCTTCGCCCTCCATCAAGTTGGACGCCACCGGCGACGCCATCACCACCGACACGTTCGTCAACCCTTCCGCCGCCAGCATGGTTCTTTCCGTCTGGCTGCGGGGAATGGCCACCAACGAATCCTCCAACCTGGCCATTGACGAATACTTCGGGGGCGGATGGAGCTCGGTCACCGACATTCACGGCCTCCCGCTCACCGGGACCGTCATCGGCGACCTCGACCTCAACGCCTCCACCACCCAAGTCCGGTTCACCTACAACAAGGACGCCGGAAACCTGGGGTTGGATGACGTCCTGATCGAGACCGGCGCCACCACGGTGTCCACCACCACCGGCACCACCACCATCGTCACCACCACCATCGTCACCACCAGCGCCACCATCGAGCACTTCGTCATCGATTACGACGACTACACCGGTGACGGCTTCACCGATGCCGCCGTCTTCGATGCCGGGTCGTTCTACGTGGAAAACGTCGGCACCATCAGCATGGGCTCCGCCGGCGACATCCCGGCCTCCGGCGACTTCAACGGCGACGGCACCGCCGACGCCACCGTCTACAGCGGAGGCACCTGGATCATCAACGGCCTGACCAACATCACCTTCGGAAGCGCGGGCCAGATCCCGGTTCCCGCCGACTACAACGGCGACGGCACCACCGACGCGGCCACCTACAGCCCGACCTTCGGGATGTGGTACATCCGCGGGATCACCGAGGTCCAGTACGGCGGCAACGCCGCCGACGTCCCGGTTCCCGGCGATTACAACGGCGACGGCACCGCCGATCGCGCTCTCTATCGCTGGACCGTAGCCGAGCAGGGCAAGTGGTACATCGACGGCATGGAAGTCGTGTCCTGGGGCGGTATCTCCACCGATCTCCCGGTCCCGATGGACTATGACGGCGACGGCACCACGGATACCATGATCGTTCGCGATTATGGCACCCACTACCGCTGGCTGCTGCCGGGCGGCGCGTACCCGACCTGGGGTATCCCCTCGGTCGACACCCCTCTCACCGGCGATATAACCGGCGACGGCGCGAGCGACCTCGTTATCTGGAGGCCGCACAAGACCCGCTGGTTCGCTTCGCCGAGTATCGGGGGAGTGGAACGGTTCAACTACGGTCCCACGCAAGGGACTGCTGCCATCGGCGCCTCTTACTGAGGCACCTGTAGCCCCAAAGGAAGCCGGGCCCGTTTTCGGGCCCGGCTTCCTTTTTTTTAGATTCTTGCCCGAAGGGGGCCCGACGCATACACTATCCCTGCCCGGATACACTCCGGGGAACGGGTCCGTTACCCGGGCGGAACAGGCCGGGAAAGGAAACCGGGCCCCGGAACGCCAACCCCGGCTCGACCAGAAAATGAAGATAGCGTTCGTCAAGCCCCCCGCCACCTACGCCAACTGGTACCGGCGGCCCCTCCTGGGGATCGCCAGCCTGGCCGCCTATCTGGAGCGGCACGGCTACGACTGCCGTATTTTCGATTCGGTCTTCTCCGGGTGGAGCGAAGCCGAACTCATGGCGCAGCTCGATTCCTACGGCCCCGACCTGGCCGCTTTCACGGCCATGACCCACGAGATCGACGCCGCCGGCAGAATCGCGCTCCGCCTCCGGCAGGGGGGAACGTGCGCGACCGTCGTCGGGGGCTGCCATTTCAGCGCCCTGCCGCAAAGGACCCTGATCGAATTCCCCGGTTTCGATTACGGGATCGCCGGCGAGGGCGAAGAACCGCTGCTGGCCCTGACCCGGAGCCTGGAGAGCGGAGGGAAGCCCGACCGGTCGATTCCGGGCCTGGCTTCCCGGCCCGAAAAAGGCACGGTGGCTTTCAACCATCCCGCCCCCCCTCTTTCCGGGGAAGCGCTCGACCGGCTTCCCTTTCCGGCTTTTCACCTGTATTTCGGGGACGACTCGGGAGCTCTGGCCGGGACCGGGGACGAGTATCCGATCCTGAGCAGCCGGGGATGCCCCTACCGCTGCGCGTTCTGCATGCAAGCGCTGGGACGAACGGTCCGGCTGCGCTCGGCGGAGCGGATACTGGAAGAGATGAAGGCCGCCGTCGACGCTTACGGAGCCCATACCTTCAACTTCATCGACGAGATATTTCTGACCGACACCCCCCGGACGCACGATCTCCTGGAACGGATGATCTCCTCGGGGCTGAGCCGAAGCATCCGCTGGAGCGGCCTGACCCGGGCCAACCTGGTCTCGGGGAAACTGGTGGAGAAGGCCGCCCGGGCCGGTTGCTTCCGCCTGGAGATGGGGGTGGAATCCGGAGACGACCGGATCCTGAAAAAAATAGACAAGGGCATCACGGTGGCGGAAGTGCGCGAGGCCGCCCGGCTGATCAAGCAGGCCGGCATCGAATTTCACGCTTACTTCATCATCGGCCACCCCGGCGAGACCGTCGCCACCATCGCCCGGACGGCCGATCTGGCCGTGGAACTGAACCCGTCCAACATCGCCGTCGGGATCATGGTCCCCTACCCGGGCACCGCCATCTACCGCATGGCCCGGGAAGGCCGGGAAGGGTACCGGCTGCTCAGCGAAGACTGGACCCGGTACGATAAATACGGCGTGGGCGTCCTCGAAGTCTCCGGTTTTACCCCCCGCCAGCTGCGGAAATGGCAGCGCCGGATCATGCTCGGTTTTTTCCTGAAAAACCGCCGGTTTCTGAACCTGGCCGGGTACTTCTGGAAACGGCGGCGCGCCCTCTGGTACTTTCTCGGAAACCGCCTGCGCGGGAGACGAACCTGACCCATGAACATCAGGGCGTGGGGAAGCGGAACCGCGGCGGGGGCGATGCTCGCCGGCCTCGTCCTGGCGCCGCTCCCCTACGGATCGGTCCTCCCCTGGGCCCGGTCGTTTCTGGAGATCTTCTCTTTCCTGGCCCTGGGGCTGGTCCTCGCCGGGGGCCGGCGGCGCGGGGCTTTCGACGGGAAGCGGCTCACGCCCCTGGCCTGGGGGATGGCTTTCCTGGTGGCGGGAGGCCTGATCCAGATCCTCCCCCTCCCCCCGGGCCTATTGCGCCTGCTCAGTCCCGGCTCCGCCGCCGTCTGGGCCGGAAAAACTCCGAGCGGATGGGCTCCGATCTCCGTCGCCCCCGGCCTGACGGCCGACAACCTTCTGCTCCTGGCGGCGGGCTGCGCCCTCTTCTGGGCGGCGGCGCTCTTTCGCCCCGCGCCCGGGGCGCGGCCCGGGAACTTTCCTTCCCTCCTGATCGGAGCGATCCTGACCGTCGGGTTCGTGATCTCCGTGGCGGGGATCGCCCGGCATTTCAGCGCTCCCCGGGAAATTTACGGGATCAGGGAGATAACCCGGGGCGCTCCCTTCGGCCCCTTCGTCAACCGGAACCACTTCGCCGGTTATATCGAAATGATCATCCCCTGCGGTTTGATCCTGCTTTTCGCCCCGCCCTCTTCCCGCCCCCAGGCCTTCCTGCGGCGCTTGTTCCGTAAATTCACCAGCCGCGATCCCCGCCCCATCCTGATCGCCTTCATGGTAACGGTCATGACCTGGGCGCTCCTCCTCAGCGGATCGCGGGGCGGCATCGTCTCCCTCGCCGCCGCCACGGGCTTTCTGGCCGCCTGCGCCCGCCGGGCGGGGCTGCTCACGTCCAAAAATTGTTCCAGGATCATCATCATCCTCCTGGCGGGGGCCGTCGCCTTCGGAGTCTGGTTCGGGTGGCGCCGGGTCGGGCACCGCTTCCAGGGCATCGAGGGCACCCCCCTCCGGGTCCGGGTCTGGTCGGATTCCCTGGAAGCGGCCGGAAGCTTCCCCCTCTTCGGCTCCGGCCTGGGCACCTTCGCCGAAGTGTTCCCCTCCTATCAATCTTTCCCCTTCAACTACCGCTTCACCCACGCCGAAAACGATTACGTCCAAATGGCGCTGGAGATGGGCGCGTGGGGGACGGGGGGAGCGCTCTGGCTCCTGTTCTTCTGGTACCGGGCGGTCTTCGCCGGGATCAGGCCGGGCGGGGGCGGACCGGTCCTCAGCACCCGCCGGGGGTTTTCGATCTCTCCCCTGGGCGTGCTGCTCGGGACTTCGGCCGGCGTCACCGCCCTTCTCGTCCACGAACTCTTCAACTTCAACCTCCACGTCCCCTCCAACTTCATCCTCTTCTGCGCCCTGGCCGGACTGGCCGCCGGCGCCGCCGGCGAAACTTCCCATGAATGAGCCCGCCCCGAAAACCGGCCGGGTTGGGTGGCTGGCGGCGCGGGGAATATACCTGGCGGGCAACCTGCTTCTGAGGGGAAGCCGGCGGATACTGTACGGCCCCTGCACCCCGGAGCCCGAACGGATCCTGGTCTTCCGAACCGGGAACCTGGGTGATTCCTTCTGCGCCCTGCCCGTTTTCCTGGCTCTGAGGAAACGTTTCCCCGGCGCCCTCCTCACCCTGCTCACGGCGGAGGCGGAACCGGGGTTGCCCGACTGCGCGGAGATTTTCCGCGAGTTCGCCCCGGCCGACGCTCTCCTGCGCTTTCCCGGCCGCGCGCGGCGGAAGGGTTCCCTGCGGGCCCTGGCCCGACGGCTGCGGCGCGAACGTTTCGATCTGGTCGTCTACCTGGGACAGTCCGCCGCGCCCTTGCGCCGGATTTTGCGAGACCTGGTCTTTTTCCGCTGGGCCGGCGCGCGCTCCGCCGCCGGGTTCGCCTGGAACCGCCATTTTTTCTTCCGGAAGGCTCAGACCGCCCGGGCCCGGTTCCCCGGCGAGACCGCCCGTCTGGCCCTCAACCTGACGGCGATCGGAATCGATCCGGCCGACCTGCCGCAGCCGCCCCCTCCCCCGGTCCCGGCGGACCGGCTGCCCCCGGGTCCGGGAAGAACCGTCGCCATCCACCCCACGGCCAAGTACCAGGCCAAGCTGTGGCCGGAAGAGCGTTTCGTCGAAGTCGCCGAGGGCCTGGCCCGGCGCTATCCCGACGCCCGCTTCCTGGTCGTCGGCGACGCCGGGGCCGGGCCCTTCGGCCGGAAACTGGAACGGATTCTGCCGGGACGGATTTCCGACCTGTCGGGACGGTTGAGCCTCTCCGAACTGGCCGGGGTCTTAACCCGGGCGGACCTGCTCATCTCCCTGGACAGCGGTCCGGTCCACGTGGCCGCGGCCTTCGGCACCCCGGTGGTGGGGGTCTATTCGTCCCGGGACTACCCCCGCTCCTGGCACCCCCGGGGAGAGGGACACGAAATCATCCGGACCGACCCCCCCTGCGCCGCCTGCCGGAAAACGGTCTGCGCCTCCCTGGAATGCACCCGGGCGATCGACCCCGGGGCCGTCATCGCGGCCGCCGCACGCATTCTCGACTCCAGGTGCCCATAGCGCGGGCCCGTGTTTTCGATGTATACTTCCGTACCATGAAACGCCCCGTTTTCGTCAAAACCGTCGGCGCGCTGGCCCGGATGGTCCCCTGGAAGGTGCGGGTGTCGTTGGACGGATCGAAGACGCTGCGCCGGCCCCTGCGCCGGCTGATCGAAAGCGCCCTCCCCGACGAACCGGCGGAAGTGACGGTGGCGGGGGGCGCTCTGGAGGGGGCGAAGATGATTCTGGACCTGCGCCGGGAAAAATATCTCTGGCTGGGGACCCACGAAGTCGCGGTTCAGAAGATCCTGGCCGACCTGCTCTCCCCGGCGGACGTGGTCTACGACGTCGGAGCATACGTCGGTTTTTTCACGCTCCTCGCCGGACGCCTCTGCCCCCGGGGCCGGTGCCTGGCTTTCGAGCCCAATCCCGCCTCGTTTCGGAGACTCCAGGCCAACCTCGAGCTCAACCGGCTGGAAAACTGCCAGGCCTTCAACCTGGCGGTGGGCGACCGCGAGGGAGACGCCGATTTCCGCCCCGAGAAAAACCGATCCCCGCTCCAGGGGCACCTGGTCGAACCCGATTACGCCCTGGGGTTTCGAACCCCGCCGGTCCCCCCCATCAGAGTGCGCGTCGTTTCCCTGGACGGCTTCGTCTACCGGGAAGGCCATCCGGCCCCGGGGTTGATCAAGGTCGACGTCGAGGGCGGGGAGCTCAAAGCCCTGGCGGGCATGCGCCGGGTCCTGGCCGAGGCCCGGCCGGCTCTCGTCTGCGAAGTCCATTCCCACGATCTGGCCCGGGAGGCGGCCTCGTTCCTGAAGCGGGCGGGATACGCGGTTTCCGACCTGGAAGAGGGCGCCGCGGGAATAGTGACCCCCGAGCGCTTCACCCGGCGCCGGTACCTCCTGGGGAGGCCGGAGAAAACCGGATGACCGGCACGGGCCCCAGCCTGCTGTTGGCCGCCGCCTCCGGCTACGGGGCGATCGGAGGAAGCTTCGAACGGGCTTTTGCCGCGGCCGGATGCCGGGTCGCCACCGTCAACAACCGCGATTATCTCCCCCTGCGCCTGTCGCGGCCGGGACGGTTGCGGAACCGGCTGATCCGGCGGCGCGCGGTCGCGGACTACAACCGGGATCTGGAAGCGAACGCCCGCGCCGGGAAACCCGATCTGCTCGTGGTTCTGAAAGGGGCGCTGATCCTCCCGGAGACGCTGAAGCGCATCCGGGAGGGGCTTCCCGGAACCCGGATGATCAATATCAACTACGATAACTATTTCTCCCGGGCGGCCGCCAACAACCTGGGAGACCTCCGCGCCCTGATCGAGGTCTACGACGTTTTTTTCCCCAGTAAAAAAGACAATGTCGGAAAACTGAAGGAACTGGGCGCCCGGGAAGTCCGCTATCTCCCCATCGGCTACGATCCCTGCGTCCATTACCCGGTAACCCCGACCGCGGCCGAAGCCGACGTCTACGGCCGCGCCGTCGCCTTTATCGGCACCTGCACCCCGGAGCGGGTAAGGTTCCTGGAGAGCATCGCCGGCGCCGATCTGGGAATCTGGGGCGGTCATTGGGACCGGGTTCCCCGGCGGCTGCGCGGGGCGGTCAGAAACGCCATAGCCTGCGGCCGGGAATTCTCCCTGGCGGCCGGCGCTTCCCGGATCGTGCTCAATTTCCTGCGCCGGGAAAACTGCGACACTCACAACCAGCGCACCTTCGAAATACCGGCCTGCGGCGGATTCATGCTCAGCCAGCGCACGGAAGAGTTGGCGGAGTTTTTCACCGAGGGGGTGGAGTACGCCGCTTTCTCCTCGAGCGAGGAGCTGGCGGAGAAAACCTCCTGGTACCTGGACCACGAGCGGGAACGGGCGCAGATCGCCCGGCAAGGGCGTATCCGGCTGCTCCGGGACGCCCATACCGTTCAAGACCGCGTCGGGCTGGTCATGGAGACGATCGGGGCATGACCTCCCGCCCTTTCCTGCGGCTGCTGGGGGGGGTCACCCGGCGCGTTCATCCCCGGGGAACGGAACGCCTCCTGCGCCGGCTGCACCACCCCGACCGGGCGGCGGAGAACCCCGTTCGGACGCTCCTGGCCTACGACCGAGGCCTGCGGATATCGATCGACACCGGGGACTTCATCGAATGGCGCATTTTCTTCTTCGGCCATTACGAACCGGCGGTTTCCCGCTTTATCCGAAAATCCCTGCCCCGGGGAGGAACCGCCATCGATGTCGGAGCCAACGTCGGCTGCCACGCGCTGATCATGGCCGACGCGGTCGGCTCCGACGGGACCGTGTACGCCCTGGAACCGCATCCCCGTTCCTTCCGGCGTTTGCGCGACAACCTCGCCCTCAACCGCCTGGACGTCTGCCGGCCGGACGCGCTGGCTCTGGGGGACGAGGAAAAGGAAGCGACGCTCTACGGGCCGGGAGAAGGCCGGGCTTCCCGGGGAGTAGCCAGCCTCTACCCCGGGATCGTTCCCGCCCCCCGGGGGTACCCGGTGACCGTGACCACGTTGGACGTTTTCTGCCGGGACCGAAATCCCTCCCGGCTGGACCTGATCAAGATCGATACCGAGGGAAACGAGCTCAAGGTCATCCGCGGGGGCGCAGCGACCCTGGCCCGATACCGGCCGATACTGATCCTCGAGTATTCGCCGCGCACCTGGACCGCGGCGGGAGCCACCCTGGAAGAAGCCGCCGCGGAACTGGGGAAACTGGGCTACCGCCTGGACCCGCTTCCGGGCGGCAAAGGAGATCTCGGCGGACGGGCCAGCGCCGACCTTCTGGGCACCCCCATGGAAAAGGCGGACCGATGAAGATCGGGCATAAAGCCATCCGCGAGACCACGTTCCTGACGGTTCTCAACAACTGCCGGTTCCTGGTGCGGATGACGGCCAACATCTTCCTCGCCCGGCTCCTGGTTCCCGAATACTTCGGGGCGATCGTCTTCAGTTCCGCCATCCTCAATTTTCTCAATCTGGTCGGGCGCTGGGGGACCGAGGCCGCCATCGTCCAGGAAGGGAATCAGGACCACCGCCTGGCCGACACCATCTTCACCCTCACCATCGTCTACGGGCTCTTTATGCTCATGCTGGTTCCGGGGGTGGTGGTGCTGCTGCGGGCCATCGGCAAACTAGGCAACAGCCCCCGGGATATCCGCCTGATCATCGTCCTCTTCTGTCTCACTCCCCCGGTGGTCTTCAAGATTTTCTCCTCGGTCTCCAGGGACGTCATGCTCCGCTCCATGCTCCTGCAGCGGATGGGCATGGTCGAGCTGGTCGGCACCGCGGGCGCCGCCGTGGCCGGTATCGTGACCGCCCTGTCCGGCCTGGGGATCTGGAGCCTGGTCATCTTCCACGTCCTTCTCAATTTTCTTCCCGCTCTGGGTTATTTCCTGTACTCCCCCTATCGTCCCCGCCTGGGCTGGTCGAAGGAGACGGCGCGCTGGTTCTTCTCCTTCGGGAGCAAGCTCTTTCAGGCCTCCATCCTCCAGCAGGTGGTCACCGACGGCGACGAGCTGGTCATCGGAACCCTTAAAGGCGATACGGCTCTGGGGATCTATAACCAGGCCTGGAAGCTTTCCGACATCTTTCAGACCCTCTTCATCACCACTCTCAATCGCGCGACCCTGGCCACCTTTTCCCGGGGCAGCATCTCCATCCCCAGCAAAGCCCGGGCCTTCGAGTTCGTTTCCCGCTGCCTCTTCCGCTTTTTCCTCCCCTTCTACCTGCTCATGGCCTACTACGCCCGGGAACTGATCGTCGGCATCCTCGGAATCCAGTGGATGGGGGTGGCTCCTCTCCTCGTTCTTCTGCTTCCCTGGAGCCTCTGCGAACCGTTCTTCATTCTCAACCGGCAGTGCAACCTGGCCATGGGCCGTCCCCAGAACTACCTCTCCAGCCTCCTGGTCTGCGCCAGCGTCTTCGGGGTGGGGATATTCCCCATGACCCGCTGGATGGGGATACAGGGAGCCGCCCTGGTCCTCGACGTAGCCATCGCGGCGGGCGCGGTGGCCATCTACGCCCGCACCCGCAAGCTTCTCCCCATCCGGCTCCTGAGCAACATCGCTCCCATCCTGGCGGCGGCGGGGCTCTCGTTTCTCGCCCTGCGCTACGTGGACGATTTTCTTCCCCTGAGGGGCCGGCACTGGCTGGTGGTGGTCCAGGGGTGCGTCGTCTACCTGGGGATCTACCTGGCCGGGCTGGGCCTGCTGGAGTGGCGCCATCTCCGCGGCGACCTCGCCCGGTTTTTCTCGTCTTTTTCCGCAGAAGCCCGGCAGGCGGAGGGAAGTTCGTGAAGGTCGAGAAAACCCGGTTGTTCTTTCCCGCTCTCCTGGCCGCCGCCGCGGTCCTGGCCGGACTGGCCGTCGGGTTCTCCCCCCCCTCTCAACCCTCGCCCGCCTACCTGGCCGACGCCCGGGAGCTGCTGGCGGGCGGGGTGATCGCGTCCGATTTCGAAAAGGTCGGTTATCCCATTTTCCTCTGGGCCGGCCTGACCCTGGGGGGAATGGCCGGCATCTACCTGGGGCAGGCCGGTCTTTATCTGGGAACCGTGGCCCTCTCCTGGTTTCTCCTGCGCCGGACCGGCGTGAGCCGGCGCTGGGCGCTGGGAACGGCGGCCCTGGTGGCCCTTCATCCCGTTCTCCTGCTCAACATCACCCGCGTCGTCGACTCCGGACTCTCCGTCTTCCTGCTTCTCTGCCTGTCCGCGGCCCTGTTGCGGACACCGGCTTCCGGCTGGATCCGGGCCGGGGCGGCGGGAGTCCTGGCGGGGATTACCTGGCTGACGCGCCCCAACTATGTGCTCATTCTCGCCCTCATCCCCCTGGAGGAGGTCAAGTCCCGCCTGCCCCGGGCGCGGAGGCTCCTCTGCCTGGCCGCGACCGGAGCCGCCGCCCTGGGAACGGCGGCCCTCCTGACCTGGTGGGCCTGCGGAAAAGTGAGGCTGATGACCACCGACGGCAACTACGCCCTCTTCACCGGAGCCAACCCCTGGACGGCCCGGATGCTCCTCGCCCACGGCCATACCGAAGGCTACACCCCGCAGATCCTGACCCGGATGGGGATCGATCCGGAGCGGCCGGATATCGATCGGGTCTACCGCGAACTCAGCCTCGACTTCATCCGCCGGCACCCCTTGCGTTATCTCGGCTTCGGCGTCCTCAAGGTCGTCAACGTCTTCAGGCCGGATTATTCCCGGCTGGCCGTCTCCACCACCGTCTCTCTCCCCTGGGCGCTGGCGATCTTCCAAACCATCCTCGCCCTGCCTTTCCCCGTCTGGGCGGCGGTGAGGATGCGGCGGGGAAAGGCCGTCGGTTGGCGGTCGCCCCTCCGGGCGGGCTTGTTTCTGCTGCTTTTTATCCTTCCCCTGTTCATCTACAGCTCCAGCTGCCGCTACCGCCTTCCTTTCGACGTCCTCCTGATTCTCGACACCGCCCGGACTCTTTATCTGACCAGGCGCGGAGTCGGAACATGAGGTTTCCCCGGAATCGGGCCCTGGCCGGCGCCGGAACGCTTTTCGGCGCCGGCGTAATCCTGGGAACGGCCGCCGGCGTCTGGCTGGCCGCCGTCAACCGCTATATCCAGACCGGGTTGTACCGCTCGGCCTGGATCTCGCTCCGGGACTCGGCCGACCGCGGCGCGGCCTGGGGCTTGGCAACGGCGGCGGCGGCCGGCGTCATCGCTCTCCTGTGCGCCGCCGCCGGGAAACGGGGACGCGCCGCGGCTCCCCGCGCCGCCGCCTTGACGGCCCTGGCCGGACTGCTCCTTTACGCCGCCGATCTGTTCCTGCGCCTGTTCACCATCTACAACCTGCCCGTAGCCGCGAGCAGGGCCCTCAAGCGGCTCGGCGAGTTGGCCGGAGGGAGGCGCGCGGCGTCCTATCTCTGGGAACTGCCCGGTCGCCACCCCGAAATCCTGGTCCTGGGAGCGGTGCTGGCGGGAGGGATCGTCCTGCTCTACCTGGCCGCCGGACGCTGGAGCCGCCGCCGGGCCGGGCGCGGGGGCGCCGCGGTGGGAGGGGTCGCCCTCCTCGTCCTGGCCGCGCTCAACCTCGTTCCCCTCTTCTTCGCGGCTCCAACCGGGCCCAACGTCCTTCTGATCGTCGTCGACTGCCTGCGCGCCGACCGCCTGGAGGGCAATGAAGACGTATCCAACCTCAACGCCTTCTCCCGGGAAAGTCTGCGCTTTCCCCGGGTCTGGGCCAACGCCCCCTGGACCAAACCGGCCATGGCTTCCCTTCTTTCCTCTCTTCCCCCCACGCGGCATGGAGCCATGAACCCACTCTCGGCTCTCCCCCGGGGCATCACCACCCTCCCCGAGATTTTCCGCGAACACGGCTACCGCACCTTCTTCATCAACGGCGGCAACCCCAACCTCACCCCGGAATTCGGGTTCGGCCAGGGTTTCGACCGGCTGGAAGTGACCGACCGGCGCTTCGGGCCCGACTGCAACCGCGCGCTCTTCCGCCGGTTGGCGCAGACCGGGAACGAGCCCTTTTTCGGCCTGGTCCACTACATGGATCTTCACCTCCCCTACAACGTCAACCCCGACAACCCGCCGCCCCCGGAACCGCTGCCCGACGGGCTGCGGCCGGGGACCCTGGACTACGACCGGGTCATCGCCGAGGCGGGCAGGGAACCGGTGCGGAGTTACCTGCGGGCGCTCTACCGCGGGCAGCTGCGGTTCGTCGATTCGCTCCTGGGAGAGGTGTTCCGGGAACTGGAGCGGACGGGGCGCGCGGACGACACCATCGTGGCGGTCACCGGGGACCACGGCGAGGAGTTGTGGGAACACGGGGGGTTCGGTCACGGCCACAGCCTCTATAACGAACTCCTGGCCGTCCCCCTCCTGATCCGCGTCCCGGGCCGGACGGGACGCCTGGTGGAGGCCGAACCCGATCAGATCGACATCGCGCCCCTCATCCTTTCCCTGGCCGGAATCGAAAACGCCGGAATGGAAGGGACCGGCCTCGACCCCATGTCCGCGGACAACCGAACCCGCCGGCACTTCGCCTGCGCCACCAGCTACGGCGACGAAAAATATTCCCTGGCGGCCGACGGTTTCAAACTGATCGACAATACCGGGCGCAGAGGCGGGAAGACCGCTCCGCTCCTCCCCGTCCGGGAGGCGGGTTTCGAACTGTTCGATCTGACCCGGGATGCCGGAGAGCGGGAAAACCTGGCGGACGCGGAAACCGGCGTCATGACCGGACTCGCGGGAGAACTGCGCCGGCGGGAAGGCGCCCGGCCGGTGGCGGGAAGGCAGACCGCCTCCCCCGACCGGGAGACGGTCGACAAACTCAAGGCCCTGGGCTATCTGCAGTAGCATGGCGAATCCGGCCCCGGTCAATGTGGCGTTCATCACCTCCCACCCCACCCAGTACCACTCCCCCTTTTTTCGGGTGTTGTCCCGGGAACCCGGGATCGATCTCACCGTCTGCTACTGCCGCGATTTCGGAATCGGGAAAACCTCCCTCGACCCCGGCTTCGGGACCCGGATCTCCTGGGACCTCCCTCTTCTGGAAGGATACCGCCACATTTTTTTCTCCAACTTCAGCCCCCGACCGGGATCGGGCCTGGCGGGTCAGTTCAACCCGGGCCTGATCCGCTGGCTCCTGGCGGAGCGTCCCGACCTGGTCATCCTCCACGGCTGGATGACCGCCACCAACTGGATGGCGGCGGCGGCCTGCCGGGCCGCGGGCATCCCCCTGATTCTCAAGGGGGAGGGCGACCTCCGGCGCGCCCGCGGGGCCTGGAGAAAATCCCTGCGGCGGGCGCCGTTGCGGTTCCTGACCGCGACCGCGGCGGCCGGGCTTTATTCCTGCTCCGCCAACCGGGACTACCTGGCCTCCCTCGGCATCCCCCCGGACCGCCTTTTCTTTTTCCCCTGCGCGGTCGACAACGAATTTTTCCGGCGCCAGGCGGCCGCCCCCCCCGAGGAACCGCCGTTGCGCCGGGAGCTCGGTCTCGATCCCGGAACCGTTATCGTTCTTTTTTCGGGCAAGCTCATCCCCCGCAAGCGTCCGCTCGATCTTCTGGCGGCCTTCAACCGGGCCCGGTTCCGGAGCCCGGCGGCCCTGGTATTCCTGGGCGACGGCCAACTGAGGGCGGAAATCGAGACCGGCGCAGAGGACTCCCCCGGGCCCGTCGTCGTCACCGGGTTCGTCAACCAGTCCGGGATCGGCCGTTATTACCGCGAGGCCGATATCTTCGTCCTGCCCTCGGAATGGGACCCCTCCCCCAAGGCGGTCAACGAAGCCATGAACTTTTCCCTTCCCCTCCTGCTCTCTGACGGAGTGGGAACGGCCCGGGATCTGGTGCGCCCGGAAGCCAACGGTTTCGTCTTCCCCGCGGGCGACGTGGGACGGCTCCGGGAACTCCTGGAAACACTGGCCGAAGATCCGGACCGGAGGCGGCGGATGGGCGCGGAATCGGCCGGTATCGTCGCCGACTGGTCGTACGAGAACGAGGCGGCCGGAACCGCGGCGGCCGTGGCCCGGGCGCGGGAGGGACGACGGTGAAGACAACCGGAAAGCTCTCCTGCCTGACGCCGGGAGACGGCCAGTATTTCTTCGGCTATTACGACCTCTGCCCCTGGAACCGGGATGAAAGCAAGACGCTGGCGCTGAGAACGGATTTCCTCGATCGGCTCCCGGAAGCCGGCGACGAGGCCGAGGTGCTGATTCTCGAACAAGGGCACGCGCCGCGGCGCGTGGCCCGTACCCGGGCCTGGAACTGGCAGTTGGGGGCCCGGTTGCAGTGGCTCCCCGCCTCCCGAGGGGAAGAGATCGTCTTCAATACCCTCGACGGAACCGGACAGCGCGCCGAGATCCTCGACCCCGCCACCGGCGAGCGGCGTTCGCTGCCGTTGCCGGTCTTCACCGTCGCGCCCGACGGATCCCGGGCCCTCTCCCTGAATTTTCAAGCCCTGAAGCGGCTGCGCCCGTCGTACGGATACCCGGGTACGTTCGACGCGGGGGAAGAAGACGGCATTTTCAGCATCGACATCCGCACCGGCGCCCGTCGGTGCATCGTTCCCCTCGACCGTTTGCGTTCCTGGGGGGGGGCGGGATCGGCACGGGGAAGGGAGGACTGGGTCAATCATATCCTCATCGCCCCGGGCGGGAAACGGTTCTGTTTTCTCCACCGCTGGAGCCTGCCCGGAGGAGGAGTCTATTCCCGACTTTTCGCCGCCGACATGGACGGCGGCAATCTGGCCTGCCTGCTCGACAGCGGCAACGTCACCCACTGCGGATGGCGCAACGACCGGGAACTGGCCGCCTGGGGAAGGCTTCCCGGGGCGACGACGGCGGTCAAACGCAACCGTTTCCTGAGCCGGGGAGCGGGCCTGCTCCTGCCGCTCTACCGGCGGCTCGCGGCCGGGCGCCGGGGGGCCGGGCGCGACGCCTATATCCTTCTCTCCGACCCCGGAGGCCCGGTCGGCCCGGTCGGCGAAGGGCTCTTTCCCGGAGACGGTCACTGCAGCTTTTCCCCGGACGGCCGCTGGATGCTGACCGATACCTATCCCGACCCCGACCATCGGCGGCGGCTGCTGCTGTACGACCTTGACGAACGGGAGCTTTCGCGGCTGGGGACGTTCTCCTCCCTCCCCTCTCCCCGTTTTCGGCTCGGCCCCGGCTGGGATACGGGCGGAAGCCGGTGCGACCTGCATCCGCGGTGGAACAGGGCCGGGACCGGGATCTGCTTCGATTCCGTCCACGAGGGGGAGCGCCGGGTCTACCGCCTCGACCTGGAGTTTGGCCGGTGAAGGCGGAGACGGCGCGCAGAGTCGTGCTCATCGGCCTGGACGGGGCCGATTTCGAAAAGGTGTCCGCCTGGCGACCGCGGCTTCCTTTCCTCGACGAACTGATCTCGCGCGGCGGCGTCGGTCCCCTGGCCAGCACCCTTCCTCCCTTCACCCTGACCGCCTGGAGCACGGCCATGTCGGGGATGAACCCGGGCCGGACCGGGGTCAACTGTTTCCCCGGCCGCGACTTCGCCCGCGAACCCATCGAGGTCGATTCCGGCTCGGTGGCCGTTCCCCGCATCTGGGATGTCGCCGGAGCCGCCGGCAGAAAATCGATCGTCCTCAACGTCCCCCTCACCTATCCTCCTCCCCGGGTCGACGGCTGCCTGGTCAGCGGATTCATGACCCCCTCGGGGGCGGAGACCTTCACCTGGCCCGACGCGCTCCGCGGCGAACTGCCGAAAAATTACCGGACTTCACTGGGTTTCGCCCAGCACCGGAGCGAGCCCGATTATTTTCTCCGCCATCTCTACGATCTCACCGACACCCAGTTCGAGGCCGCGGACGCGCTCCTGGCGGGCCGGCCCTGGGACGTGTTCGTCTTCGTGGTCTCGGGAACGGATTGGGTGCAGCATTATTTCTGCCGCGGGCCGGGCGAACCCGGTTCCGCGCAGGGAGAAGAGCGCATTCTCGAGTATTACCGGCACGTGGACGAGAAGCTTGCCCGCTTGAGTCGGAAATTCGAAGACGCCGATATCCTGATCATTTCCGACCACGGGTTCGGAAAGATCCCCTCACGGGCCGCGGCCGTAAACGCCTGGTTGGCCCGGGAAGGCTTCCTGACCCCGCGCGGGGGCGGAACTCACCGCCTGCTCGCCGCCTCCCGCCTGAGGAAGCTGCCCCTGGCCGGCCTGGCCCGGCGGGTGCTTCCCGTCCGCGTCCGGGAAAAAGTCGCCCGGGCCGGACGGCCCACGCGGAACGCGTTCGACTGGGAGGCGACCCGGGCGCACTTCGCCCTTTTTATGAACCATACCGGATATATCCGCATCGACCGCGGAGAAAGAGAGGCCACGAAACGGCTCCTGGAAGAGAAGCTCGGGGAATTCAACCGAACCGCGCCGGGCGGCCCGGTCTTCGCCCGCGTGGTCGCCCGGGAAGACGAGTTTGCCGGTCCTTTCCGGGACGCATTCCCGGATATTTTCCTGGAGTTCGCCCCCGAGTGGATCGGGACCGAAAACCCCTCCGGCCGGATTTTTTCGGAGATCCCGCCGGGGGGACGGGCCGCCGCGACCCACCGCAGCCGGGGGATTCTGATCGCGGCCGGCCCCTCCATACGCCGGGACTGGCGGACGCGATCCTCCCTGGAAGATGTCGCCCCCACCGTCTACCACCTGCTCGGCCTGGAGCTGCCCGAAGCGACCGACGGGCGGGTGCTGGAGGAAATTTTCCGGCCGGAGGCGGACGCCGCCCGGCGAAGCCCGCGGCGACGGGCTTACGAATACACCCCGGCCCGCACCGGGACGTATTCCCCCGAGGACCGCGAGGATCTTCAAAAACGCCTGGCCGCGCTCGGCTACCTCGATTGACCCGGCCGGGGCCGGCGTGGCCGCGGGCCGGAGGGTGGGGTACAATACGGCAAAGGAGAACAAGCTTGGACCCGACATTCCAGGTCGTCGTCAGCGTGGGAGGGCGGTTTCACGCCTTCGAACTGGCCCGGCAGCTGCACCGCCGCGGCTGTCTGAAAAGGCTGATTACCTCCTACCCCCGGGGGATCGCCGTCCGGGCCGGGGTTCCCCGGGATAAGATCGTTTCCGCCCCGGCCAAGGAGATCGTCTTCCGGGGATGGCGGCGGCTGCCGGGACCGCTGCGGGAGCGGTTCCGCCCCCATTTCCTGGTCAGCGACCTCTTCGACCGCAGCGCTCGAAAAGCCCTGGAAGAGTGCGATATCGTCACCGGCTGGTCGGGGTTTTCGAAGCGGACGTTCGAAAAAGCCCGCCGGCAGGGCACGGTCACGGTGCTCGAACGGGGAAGCTCCCATATTCTGACCCAGGCCGAGCTGTTGGAACGAGAGTACCGCGCCCGCGGCCTGCGGCCGATCGGGCCCCATCCCCGCATCATCGAGAAAGAGCTGGAGGAGTACGCTCGAGCGGATTACATCGCCATCCCCAGCACGTTCGTCGAAGCCAGCTTCCGAGAACACGGAGTTCCTCCCTCCAAGCTCATCCGAATCCCTTACGGAACCGACCTGGAACGGTTCCGGCCCGGGGACGGACCGGCCGACGGGATCTTCCGGGTCGTCTTCGCCGGGCGCATCTGCCTGCGCAAAGGCGTTTATTACCTGCTCAAGGCCTTTACCGATCTGGACCTCGACGGATCCGAGCTGCTCCTGGCCGGGGACGTCGACCGGGAAGCGGCTCCCCTCCTGCGCCGATACCGCCGACGGGTCACCTGGCTGGGGAAGCTTTCCCCGGAGGAACTGGCCCGGCTCTACCGCCGGGCCACGGTCTTCGTCATGCCCTCCATCGAGGAGGGCATGGCCATGGTCCAGGTGCAGGCCCTGGCCTCGGGTCTGCCCCTGCTCTGCACCCCCAACTCGGGCGGAGGCGATCTGATCGCGGACGGCCGCGAGGGCCTGGTCTTCCCCGCCGGGGACGCCGACGCTCTGGGGGAGAGCCTGCTGAGCCTCTACCGCGACCGGGACAAGGTCCGGGCGATGAGCGCGGCGGCGGCGGCGGCGGCGCGGAGGTTCGGCTGGGACGAGTACGGGAAACATGTTCACGGCGCCTACCGGAGGATCCTGGAGGAGCGCCGATGAGCGAACACGGCGCCAGGGAATACGTTCCCTTCGTTCCGGCCCTGAACGTGCGCAGCCGGATCGCGGCCTGGTGCTCCGTCGGCCTGGGGTTCTGCTCCTTCCTCTTTCTCCAGGGGAACCAGGACGTCATCACCTCGTTCGGTTTCTCTCTCTGCCTCACCATCCTCGGGATCGTCTGTTTCCGCTGGTGGACCAGCCCCGTGCATCCGGGCCTCTTCAACTACTTCTCCCCCCACGCCATCATCCTCCTGCATTTCTTCATCTACTTCGGTCCGGGGAACCTGCTGCCCCTGGCTTTCCCCGAACAGATCGTCATCACCTACGGCTCCCAGGACTATTACCTGCCCACGCTCATGATCGCCATCCTGGGGGCGGTCGTTTTCGATTTCTGCTACCGCTTCCTCTGCCGGTGGCTCAAGCTCAACCGCTCCCTGGAGGAGTGCGTGGCCGGATTCTACTCGCCCCGGATTCAGGCCAGCATCGCCCCCACGGCCCTGGTCTGGTTCGTGGTCTGCACGGCTATTTTCCTGTACATGTCCCGGACGTACCTGATGATGACCTTCCGGTTCGTGGGAGTGGCCCAGACCATCGACACCACCTACTCCACCGCCGGGCCCGCCCTGCTCGGCGTGGCCTGGGGCCTGGGGAGCCTGCTGCTCTGGCGGCAACAGGCCAAAATCGGCAGAGTTCTGGTAACGGGCATGCTCGTTTCCCTTCTCCCGATTTACCTCGCCTACCAGAACCGCCGTCTCTTTCTTTATTCCATGGTCTCCACCCTCATGGCCTATCTGTTCGTCCGGGTCGGCCGCTTCACCCCCCGGAAGCTGATCGGGGCCTTCGCCCTCATGGCCGCGGCTTTCGTGTTGATCAGCATGGCCAAGGTCACGGTGACCAGGGCCGACTACTCCCTGGGGCGCTACACCCAGGAAGAGAAAGACATCTTCTCCCGGGCGCAGAGAATCGTCTCCTCCCCCGACTTTCTCAAGCTCCAGCCCCTGGAAGGACTGCTTCAGCATAACGCCCGGGAACGGATGGCGGGGCTGGACTGGCCCGCCGCCATCATGGGGGCGCACCTGAGCCGGAACATCCCCTTCATGGAAGGGGAAGTCAACCTGGCCTCGGCGGCCATGGCCGTTCCCCGTCTGCTCTGGCCGAACAAACCCTCGGTCGGAATCGGAACCCTGGTCTACACCCACTACGGACTCGCCGCCATCGACCCCCTGGGCACCCCCCTCTCGGCCGCCTACGCCGACTGGGGAGTCCTCGGCATTCTGTTCGGTTTCTCTTTTCTTACCCTCCTCTTCGTCCTGGGCCTGAAGGCGATCACCCTGCGGCGCGACGGGATCGTCATCTACGTCGGAGCCCTCTCCATGCTCATGCGATTCGAAGATACCCTGGTCCGCTACCCGATCCGGTGGCTGCGCTGGGTGGCGATTCTCATGGTCGCAAACGCCGTTATACGCTACATTTTCGAAGTCTATGCCTACCGAAAGGATAAGAGCGGCGATTAACTGTCTCTCCCTCTCCAGCGGAGGCGGCATCACCTACATGGTCAACCTCCTGCCGGCGCTGGGAAAGATCGACCGGGAGAACCGTTACCTGATCCTGGTCACCCCCCGCAACGCCCGCTTCATCCCGGCGCTGCCCGATAATTTCGAAACGATCGTCGTCGGCATCCCCTTGGGTTCCAATATCCTCCGCGGGGGCTACGAACAGTGCCTCCTCCCCTCCCGCCTGCGCCGGGAAAACGTCGACCTGCTCTACTCGCCGGCCGACCTCACGCCTCTGCGCTCCCGGACTCCGGTGGTTCTGGCCATGCGCAACCCCAATCTGTACGGCGGACGCGATCGGGAATGGTCGCTGCCCAACCGGTTCCGAATCGGCCTGCTCAAGTTCATGGCCCGGCGGGCGGGGCGAAAAGCCGACAAGATCATCTTCGTCTCCGCGTCCTCGCGCGACGCGATCGCCGAGCGCCTGGGGTTGCCCCTCGACCGCTGCGCGGTCGTGCACCACGGGATCGACGCCCGGCTCTTCGCCGAACCCGCCGCGGCGGCGCTCCCCCCGGAGATTCCCGAGCGCTGTCTCCTCTCCATATCCACCATCTACCACTACAAGAATTTTCTGCGTCTGCTGGAAGCCTACCTTTCCCTGCTGCGGGAGAACCGCCCACCGCCGCCTCCCCTGGTCATCGCCGGGGGCAACGCCGACGAACCCTACTACCGGCAAATGCTCTCCTTCATCGAGCGCCACGGGCTTCGGGAAAAGATCGTTCTCCCCGGGAACATCCCCTACCCCTCCATCCCCGCCCTCTATGCCCGGGCCGAAGCCTTCGTCTTCCCCTCCCGCCTGGAGACGTTCGGGCATCCCTCCCTGGAGGCCATGGCCGCCGGCGTTCCGGTGGCCGCCGCCGACATCCCGGTCATGCGCGAGATCCTGGGCCCGGCAGCGCTGTATTTCTCCCCCGACCGCGCCGGCGAAATCGCCGGGTGCATCCGGGAACTGCTCGACGACGGGGAACGGCGGCGCGAATTGATCGCCCGGGGCCGGGAGCGGGTGCTACAATTCACCTGGGAACGCAGCGCCCGGGAAACGCTGGCGATCTTTCGGGAAACCGCCCGAAGACGGCAAGAACCATGAAACAGATCGTCCAAATCTATAAAACGGGGGAACTGAAGGTGGAAGAGGTCCCGGCCCCGCTCTGCCGGGCGGGAAGGATCCTGGTCGAAACCCGCTCTTCCCTGATCAGCGCCGGGACCGAGAAATCCGGCCTGGCCCTGGCCCGCAAGTCCCTGGCGGGAAAGGCCCGGAGCCGGCCCGACCTGGTCCGCAAGGTTATCGACAAGGCCCGGACCGAAGGGCTGGCCGAAGCCTACCGGCAATCGTTGGCCCGCCTCGACACCCCGGTCGCCCTGGGTTACAGCCTGGCCGGCACCGTCCTGGAAATCGGCGCCGGGGTCCGGGGGTTCCGCCCGGGGGACCGGGTCGCCTGTTTCGGAGCCGGCTTCGCCTCCCACGCCGAAACGGTCTGCGTTCCCGCCAATTTGACGGTTCCGATTCCCGACCGGCTCGATTTCGACGAAGCCGCGTTCGTCGGGCTGGGAGCGATCGCCCTCCACGGCTCCCGGCTCCTGAAAACCACGCTGGGGGAGAGCGCTGCCGTCGTCGGGCTGGGAATGCTGGGTCTGATCTCCGCCCAGATCCTGGCGGCGGCCGGCTGCCGGGTCGAGGGGTTCGACCCCGATCCCTCCCGGATCGAACTGGCCCGGAGCCTGGGGATCGAGGCTTTCGCCGGGGCCGGGGATTTCGAAGCAGCCGTCCGGTCCGGGACAGCGGGGCGGGGAGCGGACGGAGTTGCGGTCTGGGCGGCGGGCGGCGGGAGCGCCCCCCTCGAACTGGCCGCACGGGTCTGCCGGAAACAGGGCACGGTGGCGGTTCCGGGCCTGGTCGGGCTGGAGGTCCCCCGGGATCTTTTTTACGAGAAGGAGCTCAGCCTGGTCGTGCCCCGTTCCGCCGGACCCGGGATCTACGACCCCGAATACGAGGAGCGCGGCCGGGACTATCCCGCCGGCTACGTGCGCTGGACGGCGCGAAGGAACCTGGAGGAGTTTCTGCGCCTGGCCGCCGACGGCCGGGTCGAGGTCGGTCCCCTGGTCACCCACCGTTTCCCCATCGACCGGGCCCTGGAAGCCTACGACCTTATCGGGGGAAAACGGAGCGAGCCCTATCTCGCGGTTATCCTGACCTGTGCGCCCGGGAAAGAGCCCCCGGCCCGGACCACGACCCTGCGGACGGCGGCCCTCCGGCGGAAGCACCGCGACGGGCGCCTGGGTGTGGGCCTGATCGGCGCGGGGCTCTTCGCCAAGGGAACGCTGCTGCCGGCGATCAAAGGCGAAAAGGGGATCGAACTCCGGGGGCTGGCTTCCGCGGGGGGCGCCGGGGGGGTGCACTGCGGGGAAAAATTCGGATTTTCCTACTGCACCACCGATTACCGCCGGCTCCTGGAAGACGGGGAGATCGACTGCGTCCTCGTCGCCACCCGCCACAACCTTCACGCTCCCATGGTCCTGGAAGCCCTGGCGGCGGGGAAGGCCGTCTTCGTGGAAAAGCCGCTCTGCGTGAACGAGGAGGAACTGGCCGCGATCGAGAAAGCGGCGGAGAAGGAGGCCCTGCCCCTGATGGTCGGTTATAACCGCCGGTTCTCGCCCCACAGCGTTTGGGTCAGGAATTTCCTGGCCGAGAGGGGCGGGCCCTGGGTGATCGCTTGCCGCTGCAACGCCGGTTTCGTCCCGGCCGAAAGCTGGGTCCAGGACCCCGAAGAGGGGGCGGGGCGCGTGATCGGCGAGGTCGGCCATTTCGTCGACCTGGTCCAGTTCCTGGGCGGGGGCCTGACCGAGCGTGTCGAAGCCCGGGCGGCGGGAATGGCCGGCGTCGGGTTTCTCAACGAGGACAACCTGATCGCCACCCTGTCCCTCTCCGGCGGTTCGATCGCCTCCATCCTCTACACCGCCGCCGGCTCCCGGTCCTATCCCCGGGAACGGGTGGAGATATTCGGCGGCGGCTGCGCCGCCGAAATCGAGAATTTCAGATCCTCCCGGTTCGTGAGCGAGGGAAAAGCGCGGCGCCTCGCCCGCCCCGCCGCCGACCGCGGCCACCGGGAGGAGTTCTCCGCTTTCTTTCGGGCGGTCAGGAACGGATCTTTCCCGGTCCCCTTTTCCGATTACCGGGCCACCTCCCTGGCCACGTTCGGGATCGTGGAAAGCCTGCGCACCGGCCTCCCCCGGCTCGTTGAGCGCGCGTAAATTCCGGTTTTCCTGGCCGTCCTCGGATATCTCTTCCCTGGCCGTTCTCCGTCGGGGGGAGTATGGTAATTTTTAATGCGCGTATTGCTCATAACCGACTCCTACCCCCCGGAAATCCGCTCGGCCAGCCTGCTCATGGCCGAGATGGCGGAAGGGTTCCGGGACCGGGGGTGCGAAGTCTGCGTCCTCACCTCTTCCCCGCGCTACAACCTGGCCCAGTGGCCACTGGC
Organism: bacterium; assembly: GCA_035380285.1. Classification (NCBI taxonomy): domain Bacteria; species bacterium. The sequence continues at coordinate 25,577 of DAOSXE010000007.1, forward strand.
CGGACGCAAGCGGCTGTTCTACCGCGAAACCGCCGACGGGATCGAGGTCATCCGGACCCACACCCTCCCCATCCACAACGTCGGGCACCTGCGGCGCGGCCTCGGCCAGGTTTTTCTCCCCGCCATCTTCTCCCTCCCCACCCCCGCCATCAGACGCCCGGACGCGACCGTGGTCTATTCGCCGCCCCTGACCCTTGGGCTGGCGGCCTGGGCCGTCAAGGTCAGCCGGGGGACGCCTTTCATCTTCAACGTCCAGGACATCTTCCCCCAGAACGCCGTCGATCTGGGGGCCCTGCGCAACCCCAGGATCATCGCCGCCTTCCGCGCGATCGAACGCTTCGTCTACCGGCACGCCGACGCCGTCACCGTGCATTCGAACGCGAACCGGAACGTCCTGATCGCCAGCGGCGCCGACCCGGCGAAACTCTCGGTCATCCCCAACTGGGTCGACGCCGAAAAGTACGAGCGCGCCCGCGGACGGCCCGTCCCACTCGCCGATCCCACCATCATCGAGGGGAAGTTCGTCGCCCTCTTCGCCGGGGTAATGGGTTACGCCCAGGACTTCCAGGTCGTCATCGATGCCGCCAAGGCACTCAAGGGGGACCCGGACGTCCTGTTCCTCCTGGTCGGAGACGGGCCCCGGGGAGCTTGGGTGCGGCGGGAAGCCGCCCTGCTGCCCAACGTCATCGTCCACCCCTTCATTCAGGGCGAAGAGTATCCCGCGCTGCTGGCCGCGGCCGACTGCGGCCTGGTCACCCTGGAGAAATCGATGAAGACCCCGGTAGTCCCCTCCAAAATCCTGGGTTACATGGCGGCGGGCAAGCCGGTGGTCGGTTCCCTCAACCGGGAGAGCGAAGCCGTCGCCATCATCGAAGACGCGGGTTGCGGTTTCGCCCGGGGGGTCGAAACCGGAGAGGACCTGGCCGAGCGGATCTCGCGCCTGCGCCGGGACCCGGAACTGGCCCGGGAGATGGGAGCGGCGGGCCGGGAGTGCGTCCGCCGGTCCTTCTCCCCCCGAGCCTGTCTCGACGCCTATTTCGAACTGGCCCGGAGCCTCCGGCGCCCGCAATAACCCCTTGACCCGAACCCCGTCCTCTGCTGGAATCGTGGACATGAGCGACGCGCTAGCCACCGGCGGTTTCGAAGGCAGAACCGTCCTGGTCACGGGCGGCGCCGGGGCCATCGGGAGCAACCTCTGCCGGGCCCTGGCCGCGGCCGGGGCCGGGACGATCGTGGTCCTCGACGACCTCTCCTCCTCGGCGGTCTGGAACGTTCCCTCCTTGCCCAACCTGCTCTTCGTGGAGGGAAGCGTCCTCGACGACATCGCCCTCAAACGCGTCTTCAACCGGGGGATCGACGACGTCTTCCACCTGGCGGCTTTCTTCGCCAACCAGAATTCGGTCGATTACCCGGAGCGGGACCTGGCCGTCAACGGCATGGGCATCCTCAAGGTCCTGGAATATTCCCGGCTGACCGGCGTCGACCGTTTCGTCTACGCCTCCAGCGGCTGTTCCATCTACCCCTGCGACGCCCCCCTCCCCCTGACCGAGGACCTGATCACCCTCGATCTCGGCACCCCGTATCAGATCACCAAGGCCCTGGGCGAACTGTACTGCAACTATTTTCACAAGCAGTACGGACTGAAGGTGTTCAAGACCCGTTTCTTCAACTCCTTCGGGCCCGGCGAGGTGCCCGGGCGCTATCGCAACGTCATCCCCAACTTCATCTACTGGGCTCTCCGGGGCGAACCCCTGCCCGTCACCGGCACCGGCGACGAGACCCGGGATTTCACCTATGTCGGCGACATCGTCCGGGGAATGATCCTGGCCGCCGGTTGCGAGGGGGCCGTCGGCGAAGCCGTCAACCTGGGGTCGGGCACGGAGACGAGCGTCAGGGACCTGGCCGAGACGATCAACGCCAAGACCGGGAACCGGGCCGGCCTGCGGCGGATCGACCGCAGGAAATGGGACCATAAGGACCGTCTGCTGGCTTCGATCGACAAGGCCGAACGTCTGATCGGCTACCGCCCCCAAACCTCGTTCGAGGAAGGGCTGGACGCCACCATCGCCTGGTTCCGGGAGAACTGGGAATCCATCCGCAGGTCCGCCGACTTCGGGCCCGGCGTATCGCCCGCCCTCCTGGTCTGAACCGCCGCCTCGGTCAGTAGTACGACCGGTAGTAGTGGTAGTATTCGCTGCGGTTGACGTCGACCGCGTTGAGGACGACCCCCAGGATCTCGGCCTGAACGGCCTGGAGCTGCTCGCGGCCGTGGACCGCCTTCTTCCAGCTGATGGCGCCCGACCTGACCACGTAGACCACGCCGTCGGCGTAACGGCTGAGAATGGCGGCGTCGGTCACCGAAACCAGCGGGGGGGAATCCATGATCACCCGGTCCCAGTTGCCGCGGGCGAATTCGATGAACTGCCGGAAGCGGGGAAGGTTGAGCAGTTCGGCGGGGTTCTGGGGGGGGTCTCCGCCCGGGATGACCTCGAGCGAGCCGTCTTCGGATGTATAGATGATGTCCTTCAGCTCCGCTTCCCCGCGGAGGAATTCGCTCAAGCCGGGTCCGGAACCGCTCCTCCGGAAGAGCTTGCTCAACCTGGGCTTGCGCAGGTCGCTATCGACCACCAGCACCTTTTCGTCGGCCTGGGCCAGCACCACCCCCAGCTGGGCGACGATGTCGGTCTTCCCCTCCCGGGGCATGGAACTGGTCACCAGGATCACCCGCGGAGAGTTGTCCATGAAGGCGAAATGGATAGAGGTGCGGATGCTGCGGAAAGACTCGGCGATCACCCCCATGGGGCGCGCCAGCACCGGCAGACCCGCCAACTCCTGGCCGTCGATCTGTTCGTAGATGGGAATCGCCCCCAGCAACGGGAGCTTGAGGTGGTTCTTGATGTCCGACGACGTTTTCAGGGTGTCGTCCAGGTTCTCCATCAGGAAGATCAGACCCACTCCGCCCACCGCCCCGAGCACGAACCCGAGCAGGAGGTTGAACCCCTTGCGGGGCTTGAAGGGGTACTGAGGAGTGCGGGCGTCGTCCAGGACCCGGATGTTGCTGACCTCGATCTGCCCGCTCATGCTGGCCTCGTTGACCCGCTCCAGCAGGGCCTCGTAGATCTTGCGGGCGCTGGCGACGTGGTCTTCCAGGGCGCTGTAACGGATTTTCTTGCGGTCGATGCTCAGGGCTTTTTCCTTGAGCCCCTCCAGCTCCTGGGAGAGTTTCTCCTCGTTGTTGAGGGAAATTTCGTATTCCTTGCGCATCCCCTCGATGATCTTGGTGATCTCCTCCTGCAGTTTGGCATCCAGCGAGGCCTTCTCGGCCTGGACCTGCTGCATCTTGGGATGCTGCTCCTTGTAGCGCTGGGAATACTCGGAGATGACTCCCTGCACGCTCACCAGCTGGCTCTTGAGCCGCTGGACGATGGGGTTGCGCATGATGACGGGGAACCCTTCCAGGGCCGGATCGCCGGGAGCGTACTTGAGCAGCTGGGACAGCTCGTGCTCCTTGTTCAGGCGTTCCTGCCGGGCCTGCAGGTAGAGGGAGCTGAGTTCGGAGAGGTCGCGCTCTATGATCGTCTGCCGGTTCTCCAGGGAGACGATCCGTTCCCGCTCCTTGTAATCCTGGAGTTCGCGCTGGGCCTGCTGGACCTTCTCGCTCTGTTCCATCAGCCGGCTCTCCAACTGGGAGAGCGCCTGGCGGGTCGAGGCCATCTTGGCCTCGATTTCATGCCGGATATACTGGCGGGCCCAGGTGTTGGCAATAATCGAGGTCATCTTGGGGTCGGGACCGATGACCTGGATGTCGACGGCGTAACTCTGGGAGATGGGGACGATCTTGACCATGGCCAGGAGGCGATCGACGTTGAGCGACTCCACCTGCTTACGCGAAAGCTTGAGTTGGTCCTTGCGGGTCTTGAGGTCCTCGATCACCATCTCGGCCAGCGAAGGGCTGGTCAGGATCTTGTACTGGGTGTTGTAGTAATCGAGCTGGCGGCCGCCGATCGTGAACAACTCCTCGAAGGGCATCACCTTGGGCATGCGCGGCTCGATGATCAGCCGGGCGCTGGCGCGGTAGAGCGGGGTGGCGGTGAAGGTGGCGATGATCACCACCGTCATCACCACCACCAGAAACGTGACCAGCACCCATTTCCGCTTGAGGATGATGAAGACTTTCTCGCGGAAACTGATCCATTCTCCGGAAAATGCCATGGAGCCCCCCGTTAAAAGTAACTCTCGGGAACAAACACGATATCGCCGGGGCGCAGGACCACGTCGTCTTCCTCCTCGCCGCCCTCCAGGATATCCTTGAGCCGGACGCGCATGACTTTCTTGCCCCCATCCTCGCTGCGGATGACCTGGGTGTCGTTGGGGTCGGCGATGTCGGTCAACCCGCCGCCCAGGGCGATGGCCCCGGTCACGGTGAGCTGCTCCCGGTATTGGTAGGAGCCGGGTTTCTTGATCTGACCCAGCACCGATATCTTTCCGTACTCGCGGATGAAGATGGTGACGCGGGGAGAAACCAGATAGTTTTCGGCCAGCAGTTCCTCCAGACGCCGCTCCAGTTTCATGGGGGTGAACCCGGCCACGGAGACCTCCCCCAGGAGGGGGTAGGAGATGGTCCCGGCTTCAGTCACCAGGACCGGAAGGGACAGTTCGCTCTCCCCGAGAACGTTGATGTCGAGAACGTTTCCCGGCCCGATCACGAACCCGCCGGCCCCCGGGACCCGGTAGTCGAACGCGGGGCCCTCCGGAGCGGGGACGGGACTGGAAACGGCTTCCGGGGAACCTTCGGCAGATTCCTGCGGAGGGGATTGGGGAGAAGAGGCGCAACCCCAGGAAACGGCGGCGGCCAGCAGCGCCGGCCTCCAGAGCCGCAAGCAACGAACCCGTTCTCGTGTGCGCGTCTTCATCAGGTTTCTCCGAAAGAACCGTGAAAAGAAATGGTAATTCAGGCTTACCCGGCCAGCAAGCCTATTCGGCGGGGACGCTTCCCGCGGGGGTAACCCGGAAACGACCGGCGGGGCGGCGCGGATCAATAATAAGCGTAAATCACCACTCCGACCCGGTTGTCGGTGTAGTCGAGGTCGGGGACGTTGGAATCCCGGCGGCGCCAGCCGTAGATCAGGGAAATGTTCAGGTATTCCTGAAGGCTGTACACCAATCCGGCGGATACGAAGTAGGCGTCGTCGTTGCGGCGGTTCCCGCCGGGGACCCCGTCGGGGTTGGGGTAGTAGTAATTCCCGTAACTGGCTTCCGCGAAGCCGCGCAATTTGCGCACCAGCTGCTGGCTGATCCGGGCCCAGACCCGGTTTATCTGGTAATAGCTGTTGGCGACGTAGGTCGATTCCTGGAGGGTGCGCTCCCACCCCACCGAGAGGCTGGTCGCGCGCGAAAATTCCTCTTCCAGGGAAACGTATCCGACCAACCCTCCGTAGTCGTTCCAGTAGGGTTGGTCGTATTTGCGCGACTGGTAACCGATTTTTGCTTCCCCGGTCAACCGGGAAGTGAGATTCCCCCGGAACCCGGCCAGGATCTCGTGGTACTGGCCGTCGCGGGCGTTGTCGGTGCGGTAGTCGATAACGTCATACACGTATTCCACCAGCGCCTGGGTCTTGGAGGCCACTCGGTAGAGGAGGTAGACGTCGGCGATGTTCTCGTCGCGGTCGTAGCGTTCGTACCGTTCGGTGTCGAAATTGCGGTAGAAGTTGCGGTACTCGGCCTGAACTTCGAAGGCGTTATACTCGGCGGAGAGCCGGGCCCGGGCCAGATTGTCGGTCCGGCGTATCCGCTCCCGGAATTCGGTGTCGAACCGGGATGAGGTCTTGCGGTAAAGGTCCTCGAGTTCGAGGGTGTAGTCGGAGACCCGGTAGCGCAGGTAGCCGTCGGCGGTATGGTCCTGGTGGTTCTCCCGGGGATGGTCCTGGAAGTAGATCAGGTCGGCCCGGTACCAGGCTTTGAAGACGTTTCTCTCCCGGTCCCAGGGGAGCTCCAGCTTGACCCCGGGGCTGACGGTATAGATGTAATCGCTCTGCTCGTCGTAGTTCGACCAGTAAATATTGCTGTCGTACTCCCCGCTCAACCAGACCTGGGGAGTGAGCGTGAGGTTCCCGTAGGCGATCCCGTGACCGGGGCCGTTGGCCCGAAGCGACGCGGCCGCAGCCGAAGAGAACGGGGCCGAAGCCGCCACCAGGATCGCGATTACTTTCGAAATATCAGACATACACGACATCAGATTCGGCTCATCGGCTCATTCCGGGAAATAGGGGCTGGCCGGCCCCAGTTCGGGGGTGGAGGCGAACCCCGGAAGGGGCGCCGGGGTCGCGCTCGGGCCCGCTTGCACCGCGTTCGCCGCTTCGATTTCCTCGATTCCGATCTCCCCGGGGGCGCTGAGTCCACGCCCCAGAATACCCATTTCGCCCGGCGCCAGGGCTATTCGCATCCCCTCCGACGAGACCATGACCGTGCCCCCGGTGACCATGATCACGGTCTGCGCCGGAAGGAGGGGAAGCTCGTCCGCTTCCCCTACTTCCACTTCCGACCCGTCGGGGCGGCGGGCCCGGAACCCTCCGGAACGGCTCATGATATCGTCGATGACGGTCAGGGGGGCGATGATCTTCGCGGACTGCCCGGAGGAGAGCCGGACCCGGGATTTCCCCAGGTACCCGGTGCACTCCCCCTCGGTCACCCGAACCACGGCGCCGGGTTGTAAAAAGAGGATGTCGGATTCTTTCTCGACCGTAAAGGCGTCCCCTCCCGGAACCGCCACTTCCAGAACGCCGGACAGGGCCCCAACTCTTTCGATTTCGGCGTCGATCCGCTTTTCCTTGCGCGCGCCGCCGCAACCGCACAGCAACAACAACGCCGCTCCCGGCAGAAGCCAGGCGGTTTTTTTCATGCCCCGCATTGTCGCCCTCCAGGCCTTCTTCGACTGTCTATCTTTAAATATAAACACAATACAAGGCTGGAGCCAACTTAATCCTTCGCGTCCGGGCGGACAAGCCGAGGTCGGCCGCGCCAGATCAGCGCCAGGAAAACCAGCGCCGACAGCGCCAGGGGGACCGGCGCGGAAGAGCGCTCAAGCGGCTCCATGAACGGGCGGTAGATGTCGTTGGGCCGGGCCGGAATCTTCAGGACCGAGCGCGCGCTTGTCGGCTCCCAGAGTTGCCGGTAGCGGAGGGGGTCGCCGCGAATGGCCCGGTACCGGGCGAGGATGTCGGAAGCGGGGAGCACCCGGATGGCGGGGTCGAAGACCGGAGGAGTTTTCCGGTAGAGCCCCCAGTAATAAAACTCGTTCTCAAAACGGTTAGGAAGATAGGCCAGGTAGGAGGGGGTGCGGAAAAGATCGTTTCCCGAGGGCAGGCCCCGGACCACCTCGCTGATCTCGTAATATTCGGGAAACGAGTAGAGCCAGGATCCCAGGGATATCTCGATATAATCTCCGTACATCATCGCCCCCGGCGGAACCAGGCGCCCCAGCTGCTCCATCTCCCGCCAGCTCCCGATCGGACGCAACCCTGGCCAGAGACCGAGGTTCTGGCAAGGCAGGGTCGCCAAACGCCCCGGGACGAAAAGATGCCCCTGGGCCCAGATTCCGACCCGGTCGGGAGCCCACCGGGTTTCCCGGAAAAGGTCGAGCCGGTGCCACTGTCTCCAGGAGATCAGGATCACGACGGCAACCAGCGCCGCCAGACGCAGGCGTTTCCCCGCCGTCCAGCGGCTCAGGACCGCGCCGGCCAGCAGCGCCAGGGGGAGAAACGCGGGGAAGAAGTGCCTGATCACCTGGGCGATGCCGGTGTAGTTCATGACCACGGTCAGGGAAAACGTCAGGGCCACCAATACGCCCGTCGCGCCCCGGGCTTTTCTCCTCGCCACCGCCGCCGCCGAACCGAGGAACGAGCCCGTCAACAGCGCGGCCGCCGCCCATCCCTCGGAGAGGAAGAGGTGCCGCCAGAAAAAGAGGATATCGACCGGAAGCGCGCGGGCGTGAAGGAGGTTATCGCGGGTAGCCTGCAGGAGAACCGCCGGAAACCAGCGGTGGGGGTATCCGACCAGGCCGAGGCTGTAAGAACTCATCCCTTCCCAGAACAGCCAGGGCAGGAGCAGCCCCGCCAGCGTCGCTCCCCAGAGCGGGATCAGCCTCGGCCATCGGCTCCGAAAGCGGATGGGGCCGTGAACCGATTCGATGACTCCCAGAAAAAAGATCGGCCAGATGTTGGAGGTGCTGTACATCAGCGCCGTTCCGGCGGCGAGGCCGAGGAGCAGGGCCCGGGGCCAGCGGCCTCGGTCCACGAACGCGAAATAGGCCCACAAGGTCACGGCGAAGGCCAGGCCCCCCCCGGCGACATGGATTCCCCAGGTGGAATAGGTCACGGCCCAGGGGGAGACCGCCCAGAAGGCGGCGGCGATAAGACCGCAGAGGTTTCCGCGCAGACGGCGCCCGATCATGAAAACCACGAGAACCGTCGCCACCCCCTGCAGGCAGGTCAGGTAATGGATATAGCGGAAGTCGCCGCCGGTGAGGAACGCCAGCACCGTCCGCTCCAGGATGAAATACGGTTTGGCGAAAACGGTGATGGTCTTGTTGACGTCGAGCCCGCTCAGCCAGGAAGCGACGATGACCGGTTTGGCCGCCCCGGTCCAGGCGAAATCGGGGTTCAGGCGCATGCGCTCGATATAGGTCCGGTACTCGACGTCGTCCCCTCCCATCTGGGAATAGAGCGAAATTCCGTAGTTGCGGAAGACGAGAGCGATCAGCGCGAGCGCGGCCAGGGCCGCGGCGGTGCGCCGCCGGGCCGATCCCCGTTTCATAACCGCGCGCGTTCCCGGCGGCAGGCATATCCACACCATGCCGCCGAAGAAGATCAGGACCAGCCCCACTCCCAACCAGGGCGAGCGGTGGGAGTAGACCCCGAAATCGAGGAAGGGGCGGTAGACGTTGGCCCCCTGTTCCCCGTCGCCGTGGATCCAGGGAGCGATCACGGATTCGGGCGGCCAGTCCACCTTGTCCTTCAAATCCAGGATCCGGGCGGTGGGGATGACCCGGACGTCGGGGTCGAAGGCGACCCGTTTCCGGCGGACGAAACCCCAATAATAATCCTCGTTCTCGTAGAGGAAAATCGGGGCGCTGACGTGGGTCCCGGCCCGGAAATCCTCTCCCTCGACCTCGCGGCAGGCCAGGGCGATGGGGTACATGTCGTACGGAAAGTCCCAGATCCCCCGGGTAACGGCGATATAATCGCCGTAGACGATCCAAGTGGGGCCCTTCTCCTTTTCGAGTTTCTCCAGTTCGAACCAGTTGTTGAAACGCTTGACCGCCGGCCACATGTTCGGAGGCTGGTTGGCGGGCGTGACGATCCGGTCCCAGGGCACGTCCGCCTCGATCCAGGCCGAAAGATCGCGCCAGCCCTGCCGGGCGCGCCGATAGACCTCCAGCGACCTCAGGGCCGAAACCAGGCAGGCGGCGACCAGGAGCAGAGCCAGAACCGCGGCCAACCCGGCCGGTCCCTTGCGTCGGCCCCGGAGAAAAAGCGTTCGGAGAAACGCCCCGGACCAGAGCAACCCCACCATCCAGAAGATGATGTAATGCCGGGCGCACTGGGTGGTTCCGGTGAAGGTCGCGGTGACCAGGACCCCGGCCATGAGAAAATAGGCGGCGGCGGGGCCGAACCGGCGCGCCGGGTTCAGGCTCCGGACGTGCGCGAGCCCCCAGGCCGCCCCCAGCAGCCAGAGCAAGACCCAGGGGAGCCCGTCCACCGCCGCCGCCGCGCGGAAGGGGAAGATCGCGTCGACCGGCAGCGAGCGGGCGTGCCCGAGATTGTCCCCCCGGGTCGCGGCCAGGGCTTCCCAGAACGAACGGTAGGGCAGATGGAAGTACGACCAGTAGTAATAATCGGCGGCCTCCCAGAGCAGCCAGGGAAGAATTGCGCCCCCCCCGATCAGGGCCAGACCGCCGACCAGTCGTTTCCGGCTCCCCGGGGCGCCCCCGGCGGCGTCCGTCAGCGCCCGGCCGGCCGCGATCAGAACCAGGAGACCGGCGGGAAGGATTACCGTGGGGTTGACCATGACCGCGCCCCCGGCGGCCAGGCCGCAGAGGAAGGGGCGGAAACGGGCCCTCACCGCCAGCAGGAGCGAGAGCAGCAAGAGCAGGGCGCTGTCGTTGGTCGGGACCCCGTAGGTGCTGTAGTGGATCAGCCAGGGGGAGACCGCGCCCAGGAAGGCGGCCCCGAGACCGGCCCCCGGCGAAAAGAGCCGTTTCCCCAGGAAAAACAGGACCAGAACGACGAGCAGACCGGAAACGGCGTTGGCGAACTGCATCCCGTACAGCGTCAGGGTTCCGGCTCCTTCGATCAAAGACAACTTGAGCAGGTAGAGCGGCTTGGCCTGCGAGGTGAAACACATCATCCCTTCGTAGGTCCGCTGGGTGAGATTGTTGGCGACGAAAAAGGGACGCAGGGGGACGAACCACCAGGGGGGAGACGGGATGGCGCGCCGGAGCCCGGCGTAGGTGTCCCTGACCCCGTTCAGGTAGGAGATGTCGTCTCCGGGCGTGGGCCCGAACGTCCCCAACTCGCTGAAACGCAGGAATCCGGCGAGAAGAAGGATCGCTATCAGCGTTATTGCTCTGAAATGTTTCATGGGCGAATCGTCGAACGAAGTTAAATTATATAAAAAGCTGCGACCTTAGAAGTAACAAATATGCCGGTCCATTTCCGGATATCAATTCTTGCCATCCGGGCCGCCAGTCCATACTATTCCCATACCTCAAACGCCAACCTCTGGAGACAAGATGCTGCACCATCAAGAAGACCCCTGGTACAAGCCCAGCGACCTGGAGGAAGCCTGGGATATTTTCCAGAAGCGGCAAGCCCGGGTTACGGTGGTCATCCCCACCCGTAACGAAGGAGAGAGCCTGGGCGACATCATCGAGCATTGCCGCCCCTATGCCGACGAACTCCTGGTCGTCGACGGCCATTCCCGCGACAACACCCGGGAAGTCGCCGAAGGCGCGGGAGTGCGCTTCATCCTCGACCACGGCAAAGGTAAGGGAGACGGGATCCGCACCGCTATCGCCGCCGCCGACGGCGACGTCCTCGTCTTCATCGACGCCGACTACTCTCACCGGCCGGCGGACATCCCCCGGCTGGTCGCCCCCATCCTGAAAGGAGAAGCCGACCATGTCGTCGGGTCGCGGCCCAAGGGAGGGTCGGACGAACTGCACGGGGACGTGAACAAGTTCATGCGCATGATCGGCAGCGATATCATCACCTTGGGGATCAACTATCGCTTCAACGTCCGGCTTTCGGACTCTCAGAACGGATTCCGGGCCATCAGAACCGCCGTGGCCAGAGACCTGGGACTCCGGGAAAACATCACCACCATCGAGCAGGAGATGACGATCAAGACCCTGGCCCGGGGGTATCGCCTGGTCGAGGTCCCGGCCCACGAATACGCCCGGCGCTTCGGCGAATCCAAGATCAAGCTCAGCATCCACTCCCTGCGCTATCTGTACAGCTGGATCAAATACCTGCTTTTCCCCCGCTGATGCCCGGTTCGAAGGCGCGGTTACGCGGGAGCCGGACCGCGGGCGCCGCGGAGTCAGTGCGGATTCGGCTGCCGGCCGTCCCGCTCGGGAAGACGTCCCCGCTGCCGTAATAACCCGGCGACCAGCAGACCCAGCGGCGCCAGGGCCTCCCACAACCGCCCCTGGAACGATCGACCGGGGACGGTCCCCGATTCGAGATAGGGAAGTACGATCCGGCGCCTCCAGGCCGGGATCCGCAGCGGGGGCGGACGGAGCAGTTGCGCCGCCAACGCCCGGCGCAGCGAGGCGTCCCGCAGAATTTCGGCCCGCGCGCGGAGAACCTCGGCCACCGAAAATACCCGAACCGCGGGATCGAATCTTTCGGGCCGGCCCCGCAGCAATCCCCAATAATAGTATTCGTTTTCGAAGAGCATCGGCTGGTAAGACAGGTACGAAGGCGCGGCGAACAAGGGACGGCGACATGCACGCAGGGTTTCCGCGAGCAGCAGCTCTTCCCGATTATGATAAAACCACGCTCCGTGAGCGATACCGATATAATCGGAATACATGATGTGGCCCCGAGGATGCCGCCTGGCGAAATCTTCCAATTCCTCCCGGTCCTTGAGCATGGTCAGCGACGGCCATAAGTCCCATTGCTGCATGGCCATGCTCGCTCCCTCCCCTCTCCTGCCCGTCTCCTGCTCCCATTTTTCCAGCAGTGCCGGCGCCGAACGGCTTTCCCGATATACCCCGACCTCTCGGTATTGGCGGGCCGCCACAGCCAGCACCGCGGCCGCGGCCGCCCAGCCGCACCAGCGTTTGTGCCGCCTCCAGCCGCTCAACCACCACCCCGTCACGATCACGCCGGCCAGAAAACCGGGGAAATAATGGCGGATCACCTGTGTGCCTCCGAAAGCGTTCATACCCTGCGCGACTCCCCAGAAAAGAAAAACCAGGCGCAGCAACGCCGGTCTCTTCCCGCAGTTGCGGCGAACCACCGCGATTGTCCCGGCCGCCGCCCCGGCGGCGAGCAGGCCCGTCGACAACCATCCTTCGGAAAGCGCCAGGTGACGCCAGAAGAAAAGAGGATCGCTGGGAAGGGGAGCGGCGTTGGCGGCATTATGCCGGATTCCCTCCAATAACCTCAGGGGGAAGGGGGTGTAACCGATCCAGAGGCTGCAGACGGCGAAATTGACCGCTTCCCAGACCGCGACTCCTCCGAGAAAGCCGGTCAGGAACCAGAGGCATCCCTTCCCGGCGCGAGAGCCCGTAATGACCGTGCGCGCCAGCTCGAACACGATCAGCAGAAAAACCGGAAAATCGAGGACGTGCTGTAGTAGACGGCGCCCCAGAGAAACAACCCGTATCCGAGCCACGCGGACGGTTTCCCGGTGAGGTCGGCTCGAACCGCGAAATAAAGCCCGGCCAGGATCAGGACGCTTCCGCCCGTGACGTGAAGCCCCCAGGTCGAATAGCGGACCGCCCACGGGGAGGCCGCCAGCAGAAAAGCGGCGAAAGCTCCGGCGTTGAAACCCCGGAGCCTCCACCCGATAGCTCCTGCCAGAAGAAGAACGGCCAGGCCCAAAAACGCCGTCCATTCATGGAGGATCCGCACCGTCAGACCGGCGATCTCTTCCGCTATCGCCAGGTTGAGGACGAACAGGGGCTTGGCCCAGGACGTCTCCGTTTCAGCCAGTCCGATATGGCTCATCCGGACGGCGGCGACGAGCGGGGCCAGCAACCCGCGGGCGGGGATACCCCTTTCCCAGAGGCTGTCCCAGGCCCAATCGAAGTATTGGGGGATCTCCACCCGGTAGGCGACGTCGTCCCCCCCGACCTGGCTGAACCCGGAGAGCCCCTGAAAACGGAGCCAAGCTCCCAGCCCCAGTATAAATACCACGGCGACGCCGCGGCCGACGGTAGTGGGGGACAAACGCACGAACATCTTCAATCGACCGCGGCCTCGGCCCGGCGGCGACCCCGGAGGAATAACGTTGCCAGAACGGCCAGCGTGAGCGCCATTATCAGATACGCGCCCCACATATGCCAGGGAGTAAACGCCATCTCGACCCGGTGCGTTCCCTCCTTCAACCAGACTCCCCTGAGAATGTAATTGACGCGGTAGATGGAAACCGTTTCCCCGTCCACTTCAGCCCGCCAGAAAGGATGTCGATAATCGCCGACCACCATCATCGCCGGCTGGCGGATCTCGATTTCGACCGCGAGCCGGTTGGGGTTGGTGAAATCGAGGCCGTGGATCCGGTTCAGCCCCTGGAGTTCGTTGAAGTAACGTTCGATCATCCGGTTCTGGCGGTCGTCGGGAAGATCCCGGCGCAGGGGCCAGCGGTAGTTTCCCATGATCCCGGAAAGTTCCTGGTAGGAACCTTCGACCACGACCAACTCCCGGTCGTCCTGATTGGTGAGCTGGTAGAGAGCGTCCATCTCTCCGACCGGATGGAGGCGGTCGAGCGTATAGACCCGGGGGAGCGCCTGGTCGGTGTGGTACCACCACCCGGTTTTCCCGGCGCCACCCTTGAGGGGGATCCACCCGTCGCCCGGCGGAGAGGGGTCGTCAAGCCACAAATAACCTACCCCCAGGTTCGAGAGCGTCCGGGCGAACCGGCGGGCGGCGATGCCTTCCCCCGGCCTGCCGGGGAAAGGTTTGCCCATGAAGGTGACTTCGGCCCGGTTGTCGAGCAGGTCGTTGGGGTACCCGTTTCCGGAATACCCGCCGGCCAGGTAGGCGATATCGGCCAGCCGGTTGCTGAAAACGGCGACGCGCTCGAGGCCGGACGCGGACCCGGAACTCGGCCATACGGTCCCCCAAGCCCCGGGACCGGAGGAGCTCAAGGTCGCCGGGCCGCCCCCCGGCTCGCCGGCTCCCCGTCGGTCCAGATACTGTTCGACCAGAGCCGTCATCAATCCGAAAATCAGGACCGGGAAGAACAGCAGCTTCGCTTGCGCCGGGCCGGAGCGACCTCGGGCGGCAGCCAACAGCAAAACGGCACAACCAGCGAAGACGAGCAGGGCGGGGATGAAAAAAACAACCCCCAGGCCGGCCGCGCGAAACTGGGCGATCGACCCCGGGGGAAGCGCCACGCCGGCCAGGATCGACAGCGCCGCCAGAGTTATGAAGACCGCGGCCCTGCCCACGGTAACGGCCACCCAACCCCGAACCACGGCCTCGAACCCGATCGCGGCGGCGACGGCCAGGCCGAAAGCCATCAGGGGAAGCCAGGGGGCGCCCCGGAGAACCGAAAGCAGGGGGACGTTACGGAACAGGGCCCGCAGGGGGCCTATGGGCAGGTCCACCGACATGACCAGGGACAGCAGCAACAGCGCCGACGCCGCCCGGAGCCAGTACCGGCATATTCCGGGAAAGGGCGCCTCCCGGCGCCGACGCCACGGCAGAGCCAGGAAGGCCAGGAAGAGCACGGGCAGCCCCCCGGGCAGGCGACAGGGGCTTTCCTCGATAAGAGGAGCGCCCCCCTTCCAACCCGCCAACTTGTCGGGAGCGTCGAAGAACCAGGGAGATAGGGCGCTGACGAAGTAATCGAGGGAAAACCAGCCGCCTTCCCGCAGGTGCGCCCGGGCCACGCCGGGAGGGAGCAGAAAAAGGCGGTAGATCTTTTCCGCCGCCGCCGTCCAGAAGGGGGCGGTCACGGCCACGCCGAGAAAGACCACGAGAAGGAACCGGTGGAGCACTCCCTCGTTGCCGAACTCCCGGGGGTGGCGAAGCGACCAGACCTTGCCCGTCAGGACCAGACTCAAAGCCGCCGTGGCGGCAACGATCAACCCCCCGATCGTCAACGGCAATCCTATCAAAAACGCCAGCGCCGCGGGAAGGAGCATCCGGGGACGGCTGTCCCGCAGATACAGCGTTATTCCCAGAAGCCACCAGGGGATCGCCGCACAAGCATATATCTGTTCGTGCCGCGTTATCACCGGTGCACTGAATATATAGGCTACCGTCAGCAAGGCGGCAGAGGAGGATCCCAGACCTATCGCCTTCCGGCCTAACAGGTAAGCCCCGGCGCCGGCCAGGAGATAGCCCAGCCAGATGGGGAAGGCCAGGCCCCACCAGGAGACGGACCCGAGCGAGGAAGAAGAAGCCAGGAGCAGGGCCGGCAGTCCCCCGAAATAGTGGGGCCCGTAGCCCCGCAGATAAGCGGGCACCGCTCCGCAGAAGGTGTGCGGGTCCCAAAACGGCACGATGCCTCCATGGATGGACCGGGCGATGAAGGAGAGATACGGCTGCCAGGTCCAGAGGGCGCTGTCGTTGACCAGGGGCACCGCGCCGGTCAGCGCGGGCAGCAAGACCAGGGTGAGCAGCAGCCCCAGCGCCGCCAGGGTCCGGGCGCTCTTTCCCGGCTTGGGCACCATGGCTTTCAGCGTTTTTATCGACATCCGCGCGGTTCCTATAAATATCCCAGGGCCCGGAGCCGCCGTTTCAGGTCGGGATCGAGCGGCGCCGGTTCCCCGGCGGAACTTCCCATGCGGTCGACGTAGGCCGCTTTGCGAAGATTCTGCTCCCGGGCGTCACGGCGGAACTCCTCCAACCGCTCCGGCAAGGCTGCGCCGACGTCCCTTTGCTCTCCCGGGTCGGTTGCAATCTCGAACAAACGCTCTGCGCCTTCGTCGGAATAAGAATACGGCCACACTTCAATCCGAGTGCAACCGGGCATGCATGTAGAATAACTGATCAGTGGAATCGGTGCCCTATTCTCATCCCTTAACAATCCCAAAAGCGATTTGCCCTCAATATTGTTCGCCGAGCAGCCATTAACGCCGAAGATTGTTGGTAGGATATCTATTAACCTCACGGGCTGGCTGACAACATGACCACTAAATTTTGCGCCCGGGAATTTTATTATCAGCGGGACCAGGAGATGTTCGACGAAGAGACGTCCGTGCTCCCTCCCCCCGTGCTCCCCGAACTCCTCCCCGTGGTCGGAAAAGAGAACGATCAGGGCGTTGTCGTAGCGCCCGGCTTTCTTGAGCTTGCCCACGAGGTCCTGGAAGATGCGGTCGGCGAAGAGGATGCCGCCGTCGTAGAGGGCGAGGACATGTTCCCGGTGGGCCGGGTCGGAGATGTCGATGTTCTCCCAGAACCGATCGTGGCTCAGGGTTTGACCGCCAGCCGCCACGTCCCCGAACTCGATCGGGAGCCCGGGGACCCGGATATCATCGGTCAGGAAGCGGTCCCGGATTTCCGGCGGACCGTAGATATACGGAGCGTGGACGAACAGGTGATGGACGAACAGGAACAGCGGCCGGGGGTCCTGTTGCGCGTCCCGCAGCACTTCGTCGACCCCCGGGGGGATGACGTCGGAACCGTCGGTGAATTCGTCGAAGCTTTCCTCGTAGCGGTCGAAACCGCGGGAAAATCCTTTGAACGGGGGCAGATTCCCCTTGCCGACGAAAGCCGCGCAATAATAGCCCGCCGAACTCAAGATCTCGGCCATGGTCGGGAGGCAGGGGGAAAGAGTCGCTCCGGGATAATCTCCACCGAAGTTAACAACCTGGTGGACATCGGGAAGCATGCCGGTCAAGACCGTCATGTGCGAAGGAGCGGTGTGGGGCGACTGGCTGACGACCCGGCGGAAAAGGACCGCTTCCCGGGAAAACCCGTCGATGGCGGGGGAAACGGGACGGGGATTGCCGTAGCACCCCAGCCGGTCCGCCCGCAGCGTATCGATGGAAAGCAGGATGATGTCGGGCCGGCCGGGGCCCGCGGTCTGAGCGGTGAACTGCGGAGGTACGGCGGCAATCGGACAGAGAGCAAGAATACGGTATCCCTCGGGGTACTCCTGGTTCATGCGAATGGCCTTCAATGCGTACTCACGCGCTTCGATACTTTTCCCTTCATTCAAGAATGCCTGCGCCGTAAGAACCATTGCCGTATAACGATTTTCGGCCGAAGGTTTGCGGGCCATAACGTTTCCGCAGATCGCCAAAGCGCCAGTAAGATGGTTAAGGCGCAGGCGACATTCGGCTTCTCCCAGGAGAAAATCGAGGGACGAGGGATTCAGTCGAACCGCTTCCCGCCATAATACGCTGGCCCGTTCCCATTCCTTTTGGCCCATCCAATATCGGGCGACACTCGAGCGTAATTCGCTGTTTTCGGGAGCGAGAGCCAGGGCCCGGACGACGAGCGCTTCCGCGCCGGCGGGATCGAACTCTTCCCACCGGCAGAACCCCAGGCGCGCCAATACCTGCGGGTTATCGGGGTCAAGGGCCCGGGCCTGGCGATAGTACTCCCCGGCTCCGGCGAAATCGTCGACGGCGAAGGCAGCGTCGCCGCGCTCGACGAGATCGGATACCGCCCTCGGGTCGGCCGGAGGGGTGGCTTTCACGACCAAGCTCAAGCCCAACAGTAATAAGAGAGGGGAGCAGCGCATCACGACCTTCTTCTTCTCCGGACCATCGCGAATATCCCCACCGCCAACAAGAGCGTCCAGGCAGCGAGGCTGACAACCGCTCCCGCCAGCCAGAGCGAAGGCCGGAAAATCAGCTCGACCCGGTGGCTCCCCTTCCCCAGCCAGACCCCCCGCTGGAGATAATTGACCCGGTACAACGGAACGCCGGCACCGTCGACCAGGGCTTTCCACCCGGGGTACCAGATCTCGGAGAAGACCAGCAACGCCGGGCGGGTCACCTCGACCTCGGCCCGCACCCGGTTGGCCCGGGAAAGATCGAGGGCGGTCACCCGGTTTTCCTGTTGGAGCAGGGCGAACCTCGATTCCCCCCGCTCCCGCCGGGAAGCGGCGGCGGCATCCAGCCGTTCCAAGCCCTCGGGAGTGAGCACGGGTATGCCCTGCCGCGCGCACTCCCGGAGCTGGTTGCAGATCCAGGCGCTGCGGGCCAGATCGGCATTGAGCAGGTGCTTATGCTCTTCCCGGGCCGAGACCACAGTCAGGCGGTCCTGGAAATAGGCGGGGGGATAAGGCGCGGGGTTGCGGTGCAGGTAGAGTCCCCCCCCCAGGTTCTCGGTCTCCTCCCCCGGAAAAACTTCGTCGGGGGTCCCGGAGAAGAAGTACTTGACCGACATCGCCGAGAGCAGGCCGGGATATTCCGGAAGGAAAGGAGACCAGTAGATGGGCCAGTCGACGTCGCGGCCGTAGGCCTCCTCCACCGCCAGCTTGAACCGAGTTTCCAGCGGTTTCATGTCGTATCCTAAAAAAGCGCGGGCGGAGGTGAACCGGGAAAAATTGTCGAGAAACGGCCGGTCGCCGGCCCAGCGGTAGGCGCCCTCCCCGGCCACGGGATCGACCCGGTTCAAAACCGTCGCCACCATCCGGTGGTCGTCCGGGCGCAGCGCCCGCTGGTGCTGGGGGAGGGGGAAACGGCGGTCGTAGGTCCCGTAGTAAAACGCCGTGGCGCTGAAGAACGCGCACTCGAACAGAACCGTGCCCGTCACCGCCGCCAGCCGGACGCGGCCGCGCAAACCCCGCCACGTCAGCAGCAGGATCAGGCCCGCGCCGGCCAGGTAGGGGAGGATATGGATGAAGAACCAGGGCGACCCTCCGCCCTGCCACAACTCGGCGAGCCCGGGAAACGCCCAGGGGCGCTCCAGGGGAAGAAGCGCGCCCAACTTCGACCGGGCCAGGTCCTGGGGCCAGGATAGGACCAGGACGAGAAACAGGCCCACTCCCCCCAGGTAGCCCCACAACCTTCGGGCGGAGACGAAGCGGCCGGCGAGCGGTTCCCGGCCCAGGCTTTCCAACCCCAACGCGCAGAGCCAGGAAACGGCCACGCACTGGAAGAGACGGTACCGGATGGGAAAAGGGAACCGGGTGATCCCGGGAACCAGCCTGTAGAACCAGCCGTAAACGGGGGTGTGCCGCCCCAGCACGCACAGCACCGCGAAGGCCAGGAGCCCTCCCGAAAACCAGGTCCACCTCCGCCGGCGGCCCCGAAACGCCAAAAGACCGGCCAGAGCGAGAAAACCGATCAGGATCCCCCCCTGCAGGTTGGCTTCCCAGTAGCGGGCCTCGAAAGAGATATCGCCCCCCCAGGTGAACCGGCCGCCGGTCACGGTGTCGAAGAGTTCGGGAACGAACGCCGTGACCAGGTAGAGGGGGGGCATGCTTCCATCCGCCCCGGTCATTTCCCCGTAGGACTGGCCGATGTGCTGGCGGGTGTGGGCCATGCCGTCGAACATCGAAAACCAGTACACCGCGCCGAGAAGAAATCCGAAGCCGACCGCGCCCGCTAAAAATCCGGGGGGCCTCAGCGCCCGCAGCCATCCTTCTTCGAAACCGCGCCGCAAACCCAGGGCCAGGGAGAGCATGAACGCCAGGAGGAGCCCGTAAGCCAGGTGCGGCGGCTGCGCCGCGGTCATCATCAGGGAAACGACCGCGGCGGCGGCGGCGAATGTCCCGAAACGGGGCCGGCGGTCGAAACCGACCGTCAGCAGCAACAGCCAGGGGAGCCAGGCTTGGACGACCACGATGGGGAACCAGACATAGGAGTAGGAAAAGGCGGGGCTGAAGACGTAGAGCCACCCCGCCAGGAACGAGGAGAGGCGGGAGAGCCTCATCCCCCGGCGAACGAAACAATACATCCCGACCGCGGCCAGCGCGAAATGCAGCAGCAGCGGGACCAGGGAAAGGGCCCAATAAGCCCGGTCGAGATTGCCGGTGTCGGCGAGAAGGTACAGGGGCCAGAGCGGCCAATAGTAGGTGTCGGCGTAGTAGCGGGCATAGAACGGAATGGCCCCGCACCAGGTGTCCGGTTCCCAGAGGGGGATCTCGCCGGCCTGGAAATGACGGGCCAGGAAAAAATGCCAGGGGAACTCGGCCATGGCCTGATCGTCCTGGAAAATCCCCCTCCGCGCCGTCAGCGCCGGGAGAAAAAGCACGGTCACGGCCAGCACCAACAGCAGCGCGGGAGAAAGTTTTGCCGCTCCCGACCTAGCCATCTTCCCTCCTCTTCGCCGGGAAAACCGGGAGGACCGCCAGCCCCGCCAGCCCCAGAACCGTCAGCAACAGCCCCAGCCCCAGCCGGGGTGGAAAATACTCCATCGCCACCCGGTTCCTTCCCGGCCTCAGCCAGACCCCGCGCTGGAGAAAATTGACCCGGTAGAGGGTTTGGCCGGCGCCGTTCACGGTCACCCGCCATCCCGGGTCCCAGACGTCGGTCAGGACCGCCATCAGGGGTTTCCGGCAGAGCACCTCGAACTCGACCCTTGCGGGGTCGGAGAAATCCCCTCCCGAAACCGGATTTTCCCTCTGTAATCGCTTGAACCGTTCCACCGCTTCCGAACGGCCCATGGGCGTATGCTCCGGAAACCGCTCGGAGAGCGGTCGCACGTCCCAAACCTGCGGGTCGAGGTAGCCGACTTCCCGGATATCGTAGTAGCGCAGGGCCAACAGTTCCTTTTCCCTTTCCGCCCCGATCCAGCGGTCCTGGACGTAGATCCGCGGGAGGGCGGCGCGGTACTCGTAAAACCGCCATCCGCCGGCGGAACCCCGTCCGATCAAGTCCGGATGCTCGAGACCCTCCCGGGCGATGAAATAGCGGACGCTCATGTTCTGCCAGAACCGGTCCCCCCATTCCGCGGCCCGGAGCTGGAAGGGATATCCCCCGACTACGCCCTGAACCGCCTGGGCGAACGCGGGGTTGAGAGGATACCCCCCCAGGCCCAGAGCCGAATCGGAACCGAAACAATTCCCCGGAGCAGCCAGCGCCGAATCGAAATACGCGCGGCGCCAATGTCCGTCCCGGTCAGGGCAGACTTGGTGAAATTCCCGGAGCCTCCAATATACGGGCGAATCCAGGGGGCCGGGAGAACGATCTTCCAGCAGCCCCCCCGCTTCCCAAGGGGGCCAGACCCCGACATAGACGCCGAGAAAAGAGAGCGCGAACAGTTCGATAACCGCCGCGCCCGCCGCCAAGCGCCCGAAGACCGACGGCAGCCAGCGCCCGGCCGCAAGGAGAAACACCGCCACCGCCGCGGGGTAAGCGGCGTTTTCCAGGAGAAAGCGGCCCCAGCCGACGGCCCCGCCCACCAGGGCGTACCCGCGCGTTCCCTCATTCCCGTATCCGCAGAAAAGCGCCCACGCCGCCGCCGCCAGCGCCAGCGCCGAAGCCACGACCACGGCCCGGCGGACGGGGAGGTCGGCGGTGTTCCGGTCCCAGATTTTCTCCACGGAAACGCCGAATATCCCCGCCATCCCCAGCGAAAGCGCCCCGACGGCGGCGAAAAAAAGCACATCGACGGACACCAGCCGCGAAAGCGGGTGAGGAACGAGCAGAAGCACCGCGAGACCGGCGGCGGCCAGCAGACAGAATCGACCCATGGGCCCGCGCCGGTTTCCCTTTCCTGCCGCCAGCGCGGCCAAGACCACCACGCCGAAGGCGGCAAAGCCGCCGGGGAAAGCTCCCGCCCCGACCCCGCTCTCCCAGATCCCCCATCCGCCGCGCCCCGAAATCCCCCCGAAGAGGTCCGGCAGCGGCACGGCCGCCAGGGAAACCGCCCTGATCCGGGCGCTCTCCAGCCCTTCGAACCCGGGCAACGCGCTCCAGCGGGGAACTCCCAGGAGCTGCGCCCAATAGATCCCGCCCAGAAGCAGGGCGATACCCGTCATGACCGCCGCCGCCGCCGGCGCTTTCAGGAAGAAGCCCCGCCGGGGAGCCGGGGTTACCGGCCATCCGGGGACAATCCAAAACAGCAGCGGAACCGCCGGCACCGCCAGGCCGGCGGCGGTTCCGCCCGCCGGCGAAACCAGGGCGGCGACCAAGCTCCCGACTCCCAACCAGCCGATCTTCCCGGTTCGCAGAAAGAGCCCGGGGAAAACGCAGATCAAGGGAATCCAGCAATAGGCCCAGGCCGCCGGGGGCCAGATCAGCGCGCGGGCAAAGGGGAGGCCGAAAGCGTAAGCCAGGGCCATGGCCGTTGCGCCCGGGCGGCGGAGACCGGCCACGGACCGGGCCAGGAGATAGGTCGAAAACACCGCCGCCAACGAGTGGACGGCCAGGGGAATTTCCACCGACCAGAGGCAGCCGGCCCCCCCCATTCCCAGGAGCAATCGGTTCGGGAGGTAGAGAGCCAAAGGCAGGAGGCTCCTTCCCGCCCACCCGGCGCCGCAGTAGGTCCCCGGCGACCAGAAGGGGATGCCCCCCGTCCGCCCCAGGTAACTCTGGAGCGGGTAGAAAAGGTACGCGATCTGCCCGCGAAAAACAGTCCCCCAACCGGCGAAGAGGGGCAGGTAGAAAGCTCCGGCGGCGGCCGCCAGCACCACCCAGGGAAGAATCCGCCTCCCGGGCGCCCTTGATCCACGGCGGCGTTTCATGACCAGGATGTCAGCGCCTCCCGCATGAAGGTAGTATCTCCGAGGCGGACCGTTTACGCAACCAACCTTCCCGAAGCCCTTACGAAAAATCGAACGCCCTTGCGGCCGCCTCCCCCCGCTTTGGCTTATTAATCCCCCGGCCTTGTGCTAAGCTCGTTAGTTGCGGTCAAGGCGGGGCGCGGCGCCGAAGGCGTGAATTCCATGACGGGCAGCAAGGGAAAAAGGACGGTACGGGGGGCGGTTTTCCGGGAAGCGCCGGGCCTGATTCTCCTCGGCCTCGCCGTCCTGGCCCTGTTTCTGCCCGCCCTGACCGGAACCCTGGGGATATTCCATGACGACCAGGCCATGGCCGAGTTCCCCTGGCATTTTTTTCTGGCCCGTAATTTCCAGGAGGGAATCCTGCCTCTCTGGGAACCGGATACCTGGTGCGGGGCCATCCCCTTCTACGCCCGGTATTACGCCGATACCTACTACTTCCCCCTCTGGCCGCTTTATCTGCTCACCGACCTGGGAAATCCGGATAACGCTTACTGGACCCTGACCCTGCTGCCCCTGCTTATCCATTATTTTCTGGCGGCGGCGGGGATGTATCTTTTCGGACGCCGGGGCATCCGCCTGAGCCGAACGGCGGCCCTGACGGCCGCCTGGGTCTACGTCTTCAGCCCCGCCTTTTCCTACTCCTACGTCTGGTTCCCCATCGTCGCCGTCCAGGCCTGGCTCCCCTGGCTGCTGTGGTCGGTGACGGCGATGGACCGGGGCCGCGGCTGGGCCGCGGCGGCGGCTGGAGGAACGGCCTCGGCCCTGATGATCCTGGCCGCCCAGCCTCCCCATGCCGGCTACGGCCTGCTCCTGGCGTTTCTGTTGGCCCTGGCCCTGGGCCTGCGCCGCGTGGGGAGCGGCGATCCGATCGCCTGCCTGAGGGCGCCGGGACGGTTCCTGGCGGCGGCGGCCCTGGGGCTGGCACTTTCCGCGGTCTTCTGGGTCTCCGCTCTCGACGGGTCCCGGCACACGGAACAGCACCTTCCCTCCACGTACGCGGCCATGACCGGCGCAGACGGGAGCATGCCCCCGGTCTACCTGGCCGTGCTGTTTATCCCCGACCTGTTCGGGACGCTGACCGGGTTCGGCGACCACAACTGGGTCGAGAGCGTTACCCAGGGGGTACGGTTCTGGGACGCGAACATGGCCGCGGGCCTGTTGCTCACGTTCCTGGCCGCGGCCGGGCTGGCCTGGATCCGAAAATCCCGCGCCGGGGCCCGGTTCCGGGGCTGGGCCCTCTTCGCCGCCGCCGTCTGGGTCTTTTCGATCCTGTGCATGCTGGGCAGGCATACGCCCTTTTACGCCCTCTTCTACCGCTGGGTACCGGTGCTCTCCGGCTTCCCCTTCCCCATCCGCTACCGCCTGCTCCAGGTGGCGGCGACTTCCTGGCTGGCCGGGCTGGGGATGGAATGGCTGGCCGGTCGCGGCCGAACGTTCCGGCCCCGGGCCGGGTTGGTCTGGGGATTTCTCGGTCTGGCCGGATTAGCCGGACTGGCCGCCCTGGCCGGGCAGACCGGCTTGGCCGGAGCCGCGGACGGACGGGTATACTTCCCGGGCTGGCGGGAGATCGTCCGGAGAGCCGACGGGGAATGGTTCCTTTCCGGACCCGTGCTCTATTTCTTCGCGGCGGCTTTCTTTCTGGTCGTCGCCTGGCGCGGTTTCCGCGGGCGCACCAGGGTTTTCCTGGTAGCCGCCCTGGTCATGGCGGAGACCGGCCTGCAGTCCTTCGCCGTTTTTTATTTCTGCATCTTCAGGTTTCATCAGCCCCAGCCTCAGCAGATCAGAAGCATCCGCCCTTCCCGGCAACCGATGCTTGGGCTCATCCTCGGTCCCGTGGCTGAATATACGGGGACCAGCTCGCTGCGCTGGACCAGCGACCGGCCGTTTCACGACAACTTCGCCCGGCTCATGCCCAAGGAGGGTTGGGCATTCCTCGGCTACGACATGAAGCCCCTGGAAAAGAGGTTCAAGCTCGCCTTCGAAACCGCCTACGGTCGGCCGGTAGACTGGCCCATCTACTGGGATTCTCTGCGTCCGAAATTCTCGGCCTTCCTGAGCAATATGTCGGTGGAATGGTTTCTGGACTCGGGCCCCGGCAATCTTTTCCCCGGTGGAAGCACTTTCCCCCTGGAAACGCAGCCGGATTTTTACCTCCATTACAACCCCGAAGCCATCCCTCGGGCTTTTGTTCTCGATCGGGCGGCGGAAGTCGACGAGGCGGAAGCATTGGAACGACTGGCACAGGGGGATCTCCGACAGGCGGTCTTCCTGACGGATACAACCGGGGATATGACCACGGCCCGGGATCTGGGCATAACCGACGCCACCGGGAATCCGGACAGGGGTGAAGAGGGGCGGCGCGACTTCGCCGCCTTCCAGGCGGCCAATCCCGTCGCTTCCCTGGACTTGAGCGATCCCAACCGGGTCCGAGCGGAAGTGGAACTGACCCGGCCGGCCGTGCTCGTCTTCACCGAAACCTGGTACCCGGGCTGGGAAGCCACCGTCGACGGGAAACCCGCGGATGTCCTTCGGGTGAACTTCCTCCAGCGAGGTCTGCTCCTCCCGCGTGGGCGGCACCGGGTCGAGATGAACTTCCGGCCGAAAGCCTGGCGGCTCGGGGCCGCGATTTCACTGATATCCTGGCTGGCCCTGGGCGCCCTGACCGCCGTCTCCCTCATCCGCCGCCGGAGGGCGCGGGCGAGGCGGCTTCCCGGCCGGGACCGGGGATATGGGCAGTCACCGGAAAGCGAAAAATCGGGACGAATAATTCGAGATGCTTCGACCTAAACGGAACAGTATTCCTATCCGGCTGGGGCTGCTGGCGCTGGGGGGGGCGTTCTGCCTGACGTCCTGCGGTAAAACCCGATCCGAACCGCCGCCCAACGTGATTTTCGTTATTCTCGACGCCGCCCGGGCGGATCACTTCTCCGGCTACGGCTACGGCAAACCCACCACCCCCCGGATCGACGAAATCGCCGCCCGGGGCGCCACCTTCCTCAACAACTTCGCGCCGGCGACCCAGACCCACGACTCCCTGCCCCTGATCATGAGTTCGCGGTACTTCTCCCGGCCGATTTTTCAAATGGACACCTGGTCCTTCGGGGTAAGACGAGAGCAGCCCGACACCGTCGCCCTGGACTTCGACGACCGGCAGGTCCTGTTGCCCGACCTGATGAGAGAGAACGGCTACCGGACGGCGATGTTCCATAACCACCCCTGGTTCGTGGACGAAACCGAGTTGGGACGGGCATTCCACGAAACCTTCCCCTTCCCGACCGCTACGGAAAGGCCGGTCGATGAAGACATGGCCAAGGCGGTCTTGACCTGGATCGGGGGGCATCGCGACAAACCCTTTTTCATCTATTACCACGTTATGTCCCCGCACCAGCCTTACCCGCCGAAAGAAGAAGACGCCTTGTTTATCGGCCCCGGCGAAACGGGCGCGCTGGCGGACGCCCGGGAAAAATTCGAAAACATCACCGGGGGCGAATCGGCGGGGTGGACCGAAAGCGACCTCCGCTATTTCCGGGCCCTCTACGACGGTAACCTGGCTCACAGCGACCGCTGGATCGGCCGGCTTTACCGGGGCTTACACGACCTCGGTCTGGCCGAGAACACGCTCTTTATCATCACTTCCGACCACGGGGAGCTCCTGGGAGAACACGGATGGCTGACCCACGGTGATTTCCCTCCCTGGGAAGGTCTGATTCATACTCCCCTGATTATGGTCTATCCGCCGGCGATCCCCGCCGGGGTCAGGGCCGAGGGCCTCTGCGAGGCGGTGGATATCGTCCCCACTATCTGCGATCTTGCCGGAATCGATGTTCCCCCGGGAAAATACCTGGCGGGCACCAGCTTGAAACCGCTCCTGACCGACCCGGGCGCCGGGAAACAAGCGGTGTATATAAAAGGATCGGTCAGAACTCCGAACTATCACTATCTGTTCTCGCCGGAGGGATTTTTCGATCTGCGCAAAGACCCGGGAGAGATCGTCGATCTGACCGCGCTTCAGCTTCCGGCCCTGAAGCTGAAGTTGCGGGGAGATTATGAAGGATTTATGGCCGTCGAGAGGGAGCGCTACGAATCGGCGATCCGCCGAACCCCGCCGGATTTCCCCTTCTATTTCCCGATCTGCTTCTTCACCGTGACCTCCGCCGCCGAAGCTTCCCGGGAAGGGAACGGCGATGCCGATCGAACTTGGACCTTGAACACCTCCGACCGGGAAGGCCACCTCGTTCTCGCCCCCCGCTCCGGCCCTTCCTGCACCCGGCTGCGCCTTTCCTGCCCCCTGATATCCGGAGAATATCGGGTTGCCGTGCTGGTCGGACCGCTCGAACCGGGATTTTCGTTGGACAAGGATCATTTCCAGGGCCGCGTCGGAGGTTCTGACGGGTTCCGCCCTCCTCGGGAAGTCACGGTCGTTCCCGGCGAAGACGGCAAGCCCTGGGCCTACTACCTCGACTACGGCCCGGTTCGGGTAAAGGGAGGCGAATTCGCGATCGACCTCGATTTCAACCCCGGACCGGACCATCATGTAATGGTGTATCACGTCAAATTTTCCCCTCCCCGGGCGGATAAAACCGAACCGCCGGGGAAGGAAGTGGCGGCGGAACGGATGAAGAAGCTCAGGGCTTTGGGGTATGTCCACTAACATGAGCACGGGGAAGCTCGGATCCTTGTCGTATTTCTGCCTCCTCTTCGCCGCTCTCCTCGCGGTTTTTCTGCCGACTTTCTCCAACCCTCCCCGCAGCGATTTCTGGCCGCTGTTGCATCACTTCCAGCAATTTCAATCGCTTCCCTCGTGGGACCGGGCGTTAAACGTCGTCAACTACGACATCTGCGGCCACGGCACATACCGGCCCCTCTTCCACGTCTTTCTCTACTGGATGCATCTTTTTTCCGGGGCCGATTATTTCCGGTTCCACGCGGCCGTTTTCGCCGTTTACTGCCTGAATATCGCCCTGCTTTACCGGTTGGCGCGGAAGTTCGGATCCGGCCGTTCGATTTCCCTGGCTTTTCTGACCGTCTTCGCTTTTTTGTTCTCTCATTTCGATATCGTAGCCTGGACCTTCCATATCGGCATCCTGATCGGATTCGGCCTATTTCTTCTGGGATTCAGCGCATACCTGAGCTACCTGCGGGCCCGCGGCGTAATCCGGTTGACGGCGGCCGCCGCGCTTTTTCTCGCCGGCCTGCTCTGCTACGAGATCTTCATTCTCTGGCCGGCGGGGGCGATCTTCCTGCTCCTTTCCCGTCGAGGCGAGCTTCTGAAGCGGGGCTGGCTGCGGGCGGCCGCCGTCTCGACCGCGGCGGCGCTGGCGGCGGTCTTTATCCTCTACGGGGCGCTCGTTTCCCTGGCCCGATCCCACAGCTCGGTCGCCGGGCTGGCTTCGGCCCCGCCCGATTTTTTCTCCCCCTCCTCGCTCTCGTTCAGCCTGGCGGTTTCCACCGCGGGCATCGCCGCCGAAGGGTTGGCCGCCGTCGATCCCTTCCTGGTTTCTCCCGGCCTCATCCACGACAACATCGGCCGGGGAGGTGTCCTGTTGGAAGTGAGCCCGCTCTTGCCGTACATGAAACGGCCGGGAAACGGATCTGCGGCTTCCCCCCTGATCCTCCCCAGGGAAGTGGCTCCCGAGCGCATCTGGCTGGAAAACGAACCGGCCATCGATGCGGTCCTGGCGATCGCCGGTTTTCTGGTGATTCTGGCGGCGGCGGCGGCGGCCTTCGCGAGCTGGAAAAAACGGGGCGTGATCGTTTCGACCCCGGTCGCTTTTGCCCTGTTTCTCCTCGTCACCGAAACTTTCGTCCTCTATCACGGACGAATGGCCACCAATCCGCCGATCTATATTCTTTCCGAATTCAGGTACCAATACGTTACCGACGCCCTCCTGATTCTCCTGGGAATCCTCGGATGCGGACGGATGCTCGGAGCCCTGCCCCGGATAAGGCTGCCGCTTTATTCCTTGCTGGCGGCGATCCTGCTCGCCAACCTGGCCGTACTGATCCCCCACCTTTCCGCGATCGAGCGGCAACTGGCTCCCCTGCACCGGATGCTCTCCAATATCAGAACCGGCCTGGAAGACGGCCGCATCACCCCCGAGCATCCGCTCTACCTCGACGACGCCATCGCCCGGGAGCTCCCCCGCCTCTGCTGGAACCGCAACTTGGCCGGTTTCACGAGCGGAAGCTATCAATGGATCTTCTCCCCCGCCGCCCTGGCTTCGTTCGCCTGCGAACGCCCCCAGGCTTCCTGGGTCGTCGAGCGGCGGGATTTGAGCGTGGTTCCGGCCGAATAACCGCCGGAGGGTTCCGCCCCCGGCTCCCTCTTCGGCTATAATCGCGGTTTCCCGAAATTGCGTATGACTCCCCCGTTATTGCAACCGGAAATTCTTTTATCCCCGCTCTCGCCGGCGTTACGGTTTGACTTTGACTGAGCCTTGAGCCCCGGCGATACTATAAACGCCTGTATTTTTCTAGGTTAAAGGAGGAAAGAAAATGGAACCCTTCAGCGGAAAGGAAAAAATCGCCCTGGGCGTCATCGCCCTGATCCTGCTCGGCATCTTTATCCAGGTGGCGACCCACATCAATCTCTTCGGCCTGGGCCTTTCCGGAACGGAACCCTGCGCCGTCGCCGATATAAACCGAAGCGGCAACCTGATCGACCTTCCCGGCGTGACCTTGACCGCGTCTTCCCGCAACGGCCGGCGCCAGAGCGTGGAGAAACTGCGGGACCGGGACATCCGTTCGTATTGGCATGTCGCTCTCGACCAGGTCGGTAAACCGGCCAGCGTCGTCGTCGATTTCGGAGAAGGGAACGCGCGGACCGTGCGTTCCCTGGCCGCATTCCCCCGGGAAGATCTCCCGCTTCAATTCCTGCGCCGGGCCCGGCTCGACGGGAGCAACGACGGTGTCGATTGGGAACCGGTCTCCGAGATCGTACTCCCGGACGCCCCCCCCCAGGCCGGGTGGTGGAAGTGGGATTTCGCCAACGACCGGAGTTACCGATACTACCGGCTGGAAATCCTGCAGGGGCACGAAGACGGCAGCCGCTACAATTTTTATTCCATGGCGGAACTGGCCCTGTTCGAATAAATCGATGGAGATCCCCGTATTCGAGGGGACCCCGAGACCAGCCCCTCCCCGCCGCCGGCCCGGGAGGCTGCGGGATTTTTAACCGGACGGGAGGGAAGCGAAATGGCATACAAGAAGCCATGGACGGCCGCGGTCGGTCTGATCCTTCTGCTTGTCGTCGTCGCTTACGGTAACATCGTCTTCCTGGCCCGGTCGCTCAACCCCGTCCTCCTGATTCCCCACCATACCCGCGCCCCCCGGGAAATCCAGGACTGGGACACCCCCGCCGCCGACGAACAGAAACTTTCGACCGGGTACCTGGACATCCGGGGAACCGATCTCGACAAGCGCGACTGGCACGTCGACCTGGCCAACCCCGCGTACCTGGAATGGCCGGTAAACGTCTTCGTCGGTAAATCTCTCAGAGCGGGGTACCTTCCCTTGGTCCTTCCCTGGCAGAACCTGGGGGTCCCCCTTATCGGGCAGTACTGTCACCGGGTTCTGTCCCCCTACCAGATGCTGGAAAATCTCTTCCTGCCGGGCGGATACGACTTCTTCCTGATCCTGCGCCTGATTTCGGCGGGGATCTTCACCTATGGTTTTTTGCGGCCTCTCTGCCGCCGCCGGATCTCCGCCCTCACCGGCGCCGTCGGGTACGGCCTGGGCGGGATCATGGTCGTCTATTCCAACCACGAGGAAGTCACCAACGTCGCCATGCTGCTCCCGCTGCTGATGTGGTCGGCGAGGGCTTTTTTCGACCGGCCGGAAGCCGGGCGCGCCGCCGGGCTGGCCCTGGCCCTGGCGCTGGTCCACACCGCCGGACAGCCGGAGATCCAGCTCTATGTTCTTTTCCTCGCCCTGCTCTACGGAACGGTCCGCCTGTCCGGACTTCCCGGGAATATCCGCCTCCAGGCGGCGGCCTGGGCCCTGGGAGCGGTCCTGGCCAGCGCCCTGATCGCGGCGCCGCAGATCTATCTTTTTCTCCAATTCCACCGCGAGGCCTGGTCCTTTCATCCTCCCGGGGGGAACATGGGCCTGCAGTCCCCGATCCGGGTCAACCGGTTCTATTTTTCCTTCTTCCCCCTGTTCCGGCAATCCCCCTGGGCCTGGTCGTATCGGACCGTCAACCTTACCTGGGATTGGGTGGGCGGCTATTTCGGCCTCGGCCTCCTCTTCCTGGCGGCGGCCAACTGGCGGAGAGGAGGCAACAGAAGGGAAGCCACCCTGTTCGGATGCTACTTTCTCTTCATCCTGGCGAAGAACCTGGGGTGGAGCCCGGCCCAGCTTCTGGGCCTTCTTCCCGGTTTCGACCAGACCTGGAGCCCTCGCTGGGCGGCGGCCACCTGGAGCTTCGCCCTGGCGGTGCTGGCCGGGCTGGGACTGGATAACCTGCTGGAACGGAATCTTCCCGGCCCCGCGGCGAAGCCGCCACGGCCGGCGCCGCGGGCGGCGGCGCTCGAGCGGCTGCGGGCCCGGCCCGTCTGGGCGGCGGGCGGCCTGATCGCCGCCCTGGGTTTAGCATACATGTTCTCCCGCCTGGGTTCGGCGTGGTGGGAAGCGCAGCGGATGCGGATGTACGTTTTTTGCAACGGGGCCTCCTTGTTCCTCTGGGTCGCGGCGGCCCTGCTGGGCATAAGCCTGTTGCCGCGGCGGGCGCGAAGGTATCCGGCCGATCTGTGCCGTGACGTTCGGGATTCCCTGCACCGCAACCAGACCGCAATGGCGGCGTTCCTGGCGGCGCTGGGAGCGATCGCCCTGCGGTCCTTTCCGGGAAAACACTATCTCTTCACCGGAGCCGAACCCGTGGGATCGTACCTTTTCGCCGCCCCGGCGCTGCTCGCCTCCCTGGCCGGCCTGTTCTTTATTCTTTCGACGGCGCCGGGCCCGGGCCCGGCGGTTGTAGCCGCGGTGGCGGTCCCGGCGGTGTTTCTCGGCGGCCTGGCCCGGGGCTCGCTTGAACCGGCGGCGCTGATCTTCAAGCTGATATTCGGCGCGGCCGGCCTGGCCCTGATAACCGCCCCCGCGTTTCCACGCCTGAAACGGCTGCTCTTCCCCGCCTGTTCGCTCCTTCTCCTGGCGGCCTTGCTCACGCTGGGCCTGACCGGCGACTTCCTCGGTTCCCCCGCGCGCGACACGCTGCTTCGGCTTCATGCCCTGATCGCATTCGCGATGCTGGGGTTCTACTCCTTCCTGGGACGGGCTGCGGCCCGATACCCCACCGTTCCCGGGTGGCTGTTCCTGTTCCCCGTCTGGGCGGAACTGGCCGCCTATGTTCCCAAAAATCATTTCGGGCACGCCTTCTTCTTCGACATTCTGCCCTTCCTGCTCGCCGCCGGCACCGCCGCCGGCACCGTATTTTTCTCGCGGCGCCGTCGGCTCTCGATCTCCGCCCAAACCGGAATAACGGCGATTACCCTGCTCCTCTGCGGAGGAGCCCTGGTCCTGGCCGATCGGCTTTCGCCGTCCCGTCTCCCTGCCCGCTGCTCGCCGAGGGAGCCGATGCGGTTCGTCGAATTTCTCCGGGCCCGGCAGCCGGCGGCCGCGGTCGGGATCGGGAGGGTCCTGGCCCCCAACTTCGCCTCCGCCCAGGAACTGATGGATCTGCGCGGCTGCGTTTCCATGAACACCGGCTCATACCAGTTCTTCCTCGGCGATATTCTCGGCGCCGTCCCTCCCGACAGCAGCTATTCCCTCTGGTTCACGGGAGAAAACCCGATCGAACCCGCCACGGCAAACCCCTATCAAAGCTCCAGCCGGGAACAGCGGGACGCCCTGGAGGCGGCGCTGCCCTACTACCGCCTGGCGGGGGCGCGCTATCTGCTCTCCCCCTTGGGATTTCTCGATTCCATCGGAGCACGAAACTCCGAAACCATGCGGCGCATCTACCGCTGGGAAGTCGACATCTGGGAGATCCCGGCTCTGCCCCCGGTTTTCATCGCCCACCGGGCGGAGACCATGTCGATGCTGAGCCAAACCGATACCTGGGGAAAAGCCGTCAGGGAACGCCCGGAGGTCCTCCGGGGAGAACTGGTGCTCCTGGAAGAACCTCCCCCGGAGCCGGTCCCGGAAAGCCCCGCGACGCCCACGGATAGCGCGGAGATCGTTCCCAGCCCCGATCCGAACCTGATCAGGATACGGTTCCGCTCCGAGCAACCCGGTTACCTGGTCGTCAACCGGGCGTACACCAACTTGCTCCGGGCCTATCTCGGAGACCGAGAAGTGCCTATTTTAAAGGCCAACGGTCCCTTCATGGCCGTTCCCGTTCCGGGAGACCCGAACCAACGTGAACTCCTTTTGACCTATATCTCCCCACTGACCCGGGCCGTCTTCTGGATGGGAGGGCTGGGACTGTTGGCGACCGTCGCGGTCCTGACCACGGCGGCGGCAAAAAAAAGTGCCCGGCGCCGGGGAACCGAATCAGATGAATGTTCGTAACACCCTGATCTTGTTCGGCGCTTTGGGTGCGGTGACGGCCCCGATTTGCCGCTCCGGGAAGCCCGCTCCGTCCGACCGACCGCCGATTATTCTGTTCTCGATCGACACCCTGCGGGCGGACCACCTGGGCTGCTACGGATACAGCCGAAAAACCTCGCCGTTTATCGACGAATTCGCGCGAGAGGCGGTACTATTCGCCAACGCCTACAGCCAGGCTCCCATTACCGCCCCCGCCCACATGTCGATCTTCACGGCGCTGGCGCCCCCGGTACACGGGGTGAACAACATCTCCCCTGAAGGCGTCAAGCACGTGCTGAACGAAAAAATCACGACGATGCCCCAGATACTGCGAGCGAACGGCTATATCACCGCGGGCCTGCACGGCCGCGGACAGATCGCCGGGGAGATGGGGTTCGCGCGGGGGTTCGACGAGTATTCTCCGGCATTCAACGCCTGGGAAAATTCGGGGGCTTTACCGGAGCGCCTCGGCACGATCACCGGGCGCATCCGGGAGTGGATTCAAGAATCACGGAACAACGAGCGACCGCTCTTTCTGTTCCTTCACCACTACCTCTGCCACGACCCCTACGTCAAGGGCCCCCGGGAATTCCGAGCTCGATTTTTACAAGGTGAAGCCCAAAGTCGGGCCCCGGGCGGCGTTCCCGACGCCGATGAGTTTTGGAAGAACGTGGACCTGAACGATCCCCGGCAACGGGAACTGATCGTCTCTCTCTACGACGGAGGGGTGTACTATTCCGATTACGTCTTCAAGCAGGTTATCGACACCCTCAAGACGAACAACCTGTACGACGATTCCCTGATCGTACTTCTCTCCGACCACGGCGAGGAGTTCAACGAGCATGGGGGAAAAACTCACGGCCGGCTCTGGATCGAACACGTTCACGTCCCCCTGATCGTCAAGTTTCCGAAAGGAAGGTTCGCCGGGAGCGTGGTCGCGGATCCGATTCGGACCATGGACGTCATGCCGACCGTTCTTGACCTGCTCCGGATTCCTGTCGCGGAAGCGATTCAGGGAACATCCTTTTTGCCTCTCCTGACCAAACGGGGGAATTACAGCCCGCTCATAGTCACCTACAAAACCAAGTCGCACCACGAGGTCATCGAAAACTACTCGGTGCGGATCTTTAAGGACGGATATGTCTTCATAGACCACGATGTGGCCCTCGACGACCTCTTGACCGACGCACCTCTCCAGGCGGAGGAAGTGTCTCCGAAACCGACCCCGGAGACGGACGAAGGTCGACCGTTCGACGAACTTGCCCGGGGCGACCGTTGTTTCGAAACGGACGATTTCGAAAAAGCGGCGCAGATGTACGAAAAAGCTTTGGCGGTTTCTCCCGGCGATACCGGAATTTACGTGCAGCTTGCGGCCTGCTGCCGGGAAATGGGACGGGCGGACGAAGCCGAGAAGCTTCTTGCCCAAGCTTCTGAGATCGCTCCCGATGATTACCGGATCTACCTCGAGTGGGGACGGAGCAGCATCGAGTCGGACGACTTCAAGAAAGCGAACAACATGCTGGGCAAAGCTCAAGCATTGAAGCCCGACGATCCCCGCGCCTATTTTGAATCCGGGCGCGTCCATGAATTTCAGGGGGACTATCCGAAAGCGGAACAAGCCTACCGGAAAGCCCTGGAGAAAAATCCCGGCCATATCGACTACGATCTGACCTTGGCTCGACTGTATAAACACCGGGAGGATTACGACCTGGCGGTAGCCGAATACAGAAATATTCTGGAAAGATATCCCCGCCAGTCCGGCCGGATTTTCAAGGAGCTGACCGAGATGTGCCGGGACTCGGGCAGGTTGGAAGCAGCGTTGCGGACGGCCCGGGGATTCGTAAGGGACAATCCCGACCAAGGCTGGCTTTGCCGGGCGCTGGGCGTCTATTACGAAAAACACGGCCGACGGGATCTGGCCGAGGAACTGTACAAAGAATTCATCGGCCATAGCCGAAATTCCCCTTCCGGTTACCTGCTCCTGGGGAACCTCTACGCGGCCCAGCGCCGATACGACCGGGCGGCGGCCATATACCGAAGAGCCGAATCCCTCGATCGGGACAATCCGGGCATACTCCTCGCTCAGGGACGGCTCCAGGCAAAATCCGGCAAACCGACGAAAGCCGAACGGTCGTTTATGCAGATCCTCGACGCGGACGGGAACAACGTCCGCGCTTATATCGAGCTGGCGAGACTCTACCATCGAGCCGGGGATTTAAAAAGATCGGCCGCTTACCGCGACAAGGCGATAGCTCTTCAACCCTCCCTGCGATTACGCTTCGAAGGCGCCTCTCTTTTCGACGTGGGGAGCGATCCCGAAGAACAGCATAACCTGTTCGTCAGAGATGACCTGATCCGTTCCCTGCGCGCGGTCGGAGACGACGTGCGCCGGGAGACGGAACGTTTCCGGGCCGGGATCGGAGAAGAAACCCCGGGCGATTTCGTTCCCGACGAGACCCTGCTCCAGCAGTTGAAGGCGCTGGGGTACCTCAACTGAAAACTACGATCACGCAGAGTGGGGAGGGGGGGGGATCTTTGCACCCGATTGCTCTGATTGGGGGAGGGGGTTCAGGGTTCAGGGTTCAGGGTTCGGGGTTCAGAAAAGACCCCCGCCGCACCCCCTGGAGCAGTCCACGGATTACACAGATTGAAGGAAGAGCACAGCACAAGGCGCAGGGCGCGTAGCGTACCCCCCCCATTGGTCCCCCCTATCCGTATAAACCTGCCTGCCGCAGGCAGGTCCGACTCCCTCCCTTCCTGAACCCTCTTCTTTCCCCCCTTCATGCACTTCATGTCCTTCATGGTCCAACGATCCCACGAATGGGAAAAGAGCATGGCTCCCACTGTCGGCCGGGCGGCATCTTCATCCCGACTTCAACCCGAAAACTCTCTGTGGTGAGAAGCATAGGGCAGAGCATGGAGCAATTTTGAATCCTCTTTCTCTTATCTGTGAAACCTGCCTGCCGGCAGGCAGGTCTGTGGACTGCTTCCGGGGCCGAGGTGGTGGGTTTTCCCCTGAACCCCGAACCCTGAACCCTCTCATTCCCCCCTCTTCATGTCCTTCATGGGAGAGGAACAAAGAGCGTAAAAGCAGCTCGCTGCCCTAGTCGTCGGAGGCGGGACGGATGCCCGGGAAACTCTCCCCGACGATCTCCCACGCCGCGGCCGAACGATCGAGGGTGAATTTTCCCATCGTTTCCGCCGGGAAAAACCACTGCAGATTCCCTTCCATGAACCGGGCCATGCCCCGGTTCCAACTGGGAGAGGGCAACAGTTCCGGAACTTCTTCGGCGATGAAAAGGGGGCGCTCTTCGGAAATCCAGCCTTCCTCCAGACCTTGACGGATGTTGGCCAGGACGATCCCCATCGGGGCCAGGCGACGGTTCAGCTCCCGGATCTGGCCGGAGGAAACCGCCATGTTCGCCGCCAGCACCGAAAGCAGTACCGCCCCCAACACGATCTTGCCCCGTTTTTTCAGACGGAACAGTCCCCCGAAAATCGCGGCCGCGGCCAGAGCCAGCAACGCATTGGGGACGTACTGGTACCGGAACTGCGAGAGCGGATAGAGGGGACCGTTGGTATGAAGGCGGGCCACGGCTACGATCAGGAAATTCGAGACGTACAGATAGAGGAGGAACAGAAGCAGAAAAAACACTCGTCTTTTCCCCTCTCGCACCGTCAACCACAGTCCGGTCGCGGTCAACACGGCCGCGCCGATTCCGGCCCAGAAAGCGACCCCTTCCAAACGCGGCCCCAAAACGAGCAGAATTCCGCCCAGGTTGACGTTGTCGTTGTAATACAGGGGAAGACTCAGCCAGGGCCATAGATTGACCAGCACCCCGTTATAGAGCAGGTTGAAAAACGTGAGGGCCAAACCCTCGACGATCAACCCCGGACCGGGAAGGGGGACGGGGCCGGTCGTAGTCGATCCGGATCGGTGGAGGGCGAAAGCGCCCGAGTAAAGCATATATATAACCATGAGCATGATCGTACTGCTCTTGCGGCAGTTACCGGCTTCATGCCCTGAAAATTTCTTTTCCATGAGGAGCACCACGACGCCCAGCGGCCAGGCGGCGTACGCTTCGGAACAGAGCATGCCGAAGAGAAATAAAGCTCCCGTGCCGACCAGGAGGGACCGGCGGCCGCTGTCCAGGTAGCCGAGGTATAGAATAAATCCGGCCGCCATGGCGTTGAAGCCCATGATGCCGAAAAGCTGGAAGGTCCAGGTCACGATATCGGAATGGGAAAAAAGAAACGCGAACAGGGTCAAAAAAATCAACGCCACCGCCCGGTCCAGTCGGAGGCGGCGCGCCAGCAGATACAGCAGCACGATGCTCAGGAAATACCCGGCGAAATTGAGGATATGATTCCAGGCGAACACGGGGCTGAAAAAACGGTGCTCGAGGTAGGGGACCAGGTGGGAGAGCGGCCGGAAGGTTCCGTGCCGCCAGAGATCGAAGGTCAGGATTTCGGTCCAGTTCCTGTCCGGATCGGCGCCGACATTCTGGAAAACGTAATAAGCCGACCAATAGTCGCTGCGCGGCGGGTTCTTAAAAGACGGATAATACACGGATAGAAGAAGGGCAAACAGCACCGGAAAAATCAACCGGGGGAGTCGCCCCCCCCTTCCGACGGCGGGAGCCGGAGACGCTGCGGGTCTATTCCCCGACAAGATCCCGTGTCCCGCGAAAACTCTCCGGGCGTTGGTCATATCTTCTCCCGGCCCGGCATATCCCCGCGCTCGTCGCCACCCGCCTTTTCCTCGCCCGTGAAACCGATCGATGCCTTTACGGATCCGGCCTGGTCATTATGCCGTGGGGCCGGTGGGCACCTTACCCGGCATCCCTCAGGAACATTTTCACCGTTTCCGCCGTGTAGGGATGTCGGATCATTCCCTCCAGAATTGCCGGCGTTACGGTAACTATATGGGCGCCCGCCTCGAGCCATTCGACCACATTAAGGATCTCCCGGGTGGACCCGGCGATGATCTTGGTTTTCAGGCCCTGATCGTCGATTAAATCCCGAAGGCGGGTCAGCTCATCGATACTGCTATGGCCCATATTATTGATGCGTCCCCCGAAGATACTCACGTAGGTGGCTCCGGCCAAAGCCGCCAGCAATCCTTGTTGAGCACTCATGCAAGCAGTGACGTTGACGCGGATGTCGTACCGGTTTTCCAGTTCGTACACCACTTCGAGATTGAACAGCTCACCTTCAGGCCCATGGATCGGAACCTTGACGTTGATGTTCTCAGCCCAGGCGGCAAACTCCCGTGCCTGTTCAAGCATCTGCTTCTTCCGATTCCCGGTCACCTCCACCGAGAGGGGGAGCGGACTGATTATGTCCGCAATGGTCTTTTCCAGTTCCCGCAAGGCGGTTTTACCTCGGCCGAGGCCATCTTTTTTCAGGATGGTGGGGTTGGTGGTCACGCCACGGATAACGCCCATCCTCTTGAACCGCTTTATTTCGGCGATATCTCCGGAATCCAAGAATATAGCCATCGAACGCTCCTGAGATTCAGATTGATTTTTCATAGCAGTATAGATCAACCGCAGGGAGATGGAAACAAGACTATCGAATGGCCAGAGCCGAGCCGGCCAGATTGACAAGCTCCCGAGCCGACCGGATGCCGCGTATTCGACGCCAGATATAAGCGGGCCGATAATAGAAACGCCGGAAGAATTCCATCTGGATGGAATCCAATTCAGCCGGGCTGAAAGAAGAGCCGATTCCCGACAGCCCGGGCAATCCGGAAGCGTCGCCGAGGGTATAATCGCGCCAGGGATCTTTCCCCGTTTCCTTCACGAGTTCCTGGTAAACCCGGGAAGGCGGTTGCGGCATCATCTTATTGACCTGGATAAAGTCGCACTCAAGTTCCAGAGCAAAACGGATGGTCGCTTCCACATCGGCACGGGTTTCTCCGGGCCAACCGATGATAAAAAATCCCAGCGTGATGATATTGAACTCCCTGGTCCAGGCCACTGCCTCCCGGATGCTCTCCAAGGGGATATTGCGGTTGAAGCGCTCCAGTATCTCCTGTCGGCCCGACTCCACCCCAAGATTGACCTTGGTTAGGCCGGCTCGTTTCATCATCCCGATCATTTCCCGGTCCAGCAGGTCGGCGCGGGCGCGGATAGACCAATCCACCTTGATGCCCCGGGCGAGAATACGGTCGCACAGTTCCATCACCCTATCCCGGCCCAAAGTAAACGTCTCGTCCTGAAAAAGAATTTCCTTGATCCCGTACCGGCCCGCGCATTCGCCCATCTCCTCGACGGTTTGTTCGGGCAAACGGCTTTGATAACGATCCCGAGGCACGTCGCAGTACGTACAGCCATAAGGACATCCCCGCGAAGAAAGCATCACCGTAATCGGCCAACTCTGGGTCATAACCGTGGTGTAACTGTCGTTGGGCAGGAGATGGCGGGCCGGGAATGGGACTTCGTCCAGGGATCGGGCCGGTTCCGGGTTGGGTTCGGTAAAAACGACCTCCCCACCCTCGCGGTAACACACTCCCTTGATTCCTCCGACGCCCCCGTTGCCGGCGATCGCCCGGACCAGCTGACCCAAGATGTCCCAACCCTCTCCGATAACGCCGTAGTCGATGGCGGAATGAGTCATGACCTCGCCGGGGTAGATCCCCATCTGCACGCCGCCGACCACTACCGGGATCGGGACCAGTTCCTTGAGGCCCTGTATCCAAGAGAGCGTGGGCAGAAAATTCTGAGTACAGAGACTGTAGCAGATCGCGATCGGATCGAATTCCCTGACTGGGGCGGCGGCGGCGGCGGGGCCAATCCCCAAAGCCGAAGCATCGAGAATGCGGACCTCGAAACCGTTCTTTTCCAGATATGCGGCCAGGTAGGCAAGCGAGGTGTTGGGCAGGACATAGGCCCGGCGCGAATACCGGCGGGCGACCCGGGCGGAGTAGAGCTGCTCGGTCACCGCCTGGGGGGGGTTGATGAAAAGAACCCGCGGGCGCGGTCCGGTCATTCCGCCGACTCCCACTTCGCCCGAGATCGCTGAAGCCGGGGGTGGGAGACCAGCAGGTGATGAATCACGGCGTGGAAGGCCTCGGTATGGGGAGTGACCAATTCCGGGTCTACGGGAGGAATGAGCACGCAGACATCGGCTGCTTTCAAAGTGGCCCCGCCGTCCCGGCCCACGATGCCCAGAACCCGGCTGCCTCGTTTCCGGGCGTATTCCAAAGCCGAGACGATATTGGCGCTTATCCCCCGTTCCCGGTCACCGCCGCCGACGGAGAATATTAAAATCGCGTCCTGAGGAGTCAACCGGCTCTCCGACAGCCACCCCGAGAATACGGTCTCCCAGCCATGATCGTTGGTACGAGCCGTCAGTTCGGAAACATTATCCGTCGGTGCGTAGGCCTCGATACCGGCCAGTTTTCGGAAATCGTTGACCGCGTGAGCAGCCGCGGCGGCGCTGCCCCCCACTCCGATCACGAAAAGCCGCCCTCCCCGTTCCCGGAGCGATACCAGTTCTTCCACCAGGTTCAAGATCGCGGACCGATCGAGTTGCCGGGCGATGGCGATCAATTCTTCCAGGTATCTCTCGACATGGTTCATGCTCGCCGGTCCTTTCCGAGGACGACCCGGGAAATATTCCCCGGGTCGGCTACGGTGAAGTCGGACTGTACTCCCCGATTGTAGGGGGCGTCAACCAAGATGGTCCGGCAGCCGGCCGCGCGGCCGGCTGCCATGTCCTTTTGCTGGTCCCCCGCCATAAACGACCCGCTCAGATCGATTCCGTAACGGGCCGCGCCGTCTTCCAGCATTCCCGGCCGCGGCTTTCGGCAGCGGCAACCGTCAGCGGTGTCGTGAGGGCAGACGATAATATCGTCGACCTCGAGAGAAGCCCGGATATATCCATGCATCTTCTCCAGCTCATCCGGGTCAAGCCCCCCCCGGGCGATGTCGGGTTGGTTGGTGACTATCAGCACCATCCAGCCGTTGTTTTTCAGTTCCCGGATACATTCGCGGATTCCGGGCCTTATCCGCAGTTCCCGAAAATCCACGGGCGAAACCGGCACTCCGTTACGGCGGACTACTTCGTTGACAACCCCGTCCCGATCGAGAAAAACCGCCCGGACGGCCATCAGATACAGATATCCCGCAGGTTGGCGAGTACCTTGGTCCCCTCGAAATCGAAGCGGTACCGCATTGGGCGCAGCCCCCGGGCCGCCATTTTTTCCCGAAATTTCGCGTGGTCCTGCTCGACATAAAAGACAAAAAAACCGCCGCCGCCGGCGCCGGAGATTTTTCCTCCCAGAGCTCCCGCCTCTAAGGCCGATTCGTATATCTCGTCAAAACGGGGATTCGACATTTTTGGGGAGATCGCCCGCTTGCAACGCCAGTGCTCATCGAAAAGCCGGCCGATTTCCGTCAGGTTCCCCTCCTCCAATGCGGCCAAGACCAAATAGCCGATCTCCTTGATCCTGTGCATGTTGGAAAGTACTTCCGGCCGGGCGGCTCGGGCCGAGGAACTCTGTTCGGCCAGGATGTCGTTGGCCCGATGAAAAGTGTGAGTGAAAAACATCATCAAATTGCGGTTAAGATTTTCGATCAGGTCAGGATCGAGATGAAGTTTCTTTACCTCCACCTGGCCGGTCCTGTCGATCTCCAAGACGGTGATGCCCCCGAAGGCGGCCATGTATTGATCCTGTTTGCCTATCGGGTACCCGAGAATATCAATCTCCAGGCGGCACGCTTCTTCGGCCAGACGGTAAAGGTCCATATATTCCATCTTCAAGGTATGTAGAGCGTTGAGGAGGCCGACCGTATAACAGCTGGAAGAACCCAATCCGGTGCCGGCCGGAATATCGGCGATCGAAGCCACTTCGATGCCGCGTTGGAATCCATTGATTTTCAAGGCCTCCCGGGCGATATTGTGCCTCACTTCGGTAACCGTTTTCACCGTCTCCGATTCCGAATACTTGACTCTTACCATTCGATCGAACGGTTGGTTGACGTTGATATACATGTACTTGGCGATACCGGCCGCGATGATGAGCCCACCGTGACGCTCGTAGTAGGCGGGAAGATCGGTGCCCCCCCCGCCCAGGGTCACTCGAAAAGGTGTCCGGGTGATGATCATTGTTCCTGCCCGCCCCGGGTACGCATATACTCCCTGAATTCCCGTAATCCATCGAGAGAACCTATCTCGTAGAAACGCCGATCGGTTACATACCCCCCTATCCGGTCCTCCCGGCTCAACCTGGCGTATATACGTGACAAGTCTTCGGGTGCACCCGGCACGAACTCGTTCAGCACCCGGCGCCGGAAAAGGGCCGCTCCGTAATCGATGTATTCCATTGCCGGATCCGGGTCCGTTTTATCGTAAATAACTCTCTCTCCCTCAAGCCGCACATTGCTCGCGTCGTATAATCCCGCGTTTCGGAACACGGATAAGAAAATATCATAGTCCATTTCCCGGAAAGCGGCAATAAAGGCCCGGTAGTCGAAATCGAGGTAGGAATCTCCGTACAGCAGCAGAAACTCGTTTTCAAGCAGTTTCTCCGCCTTCTTCAACGCCCCGGCGGTACCGAGCAAGGCATCTTCCTTCTCGCGGCTGTAGATAAGTTCCATGCCCAAGCCGGCGCCGTCACCGAGACGATCTTCGATCATATCTCCCCGGTAGCCGACGCAGAGAACCGCCCGGCGAAACCCTCGAGAAACCAGGAGACGCAGCTGTCTGAGTATGAACGGGGCCCCGTCAACGTCAACCAGGGACTTGGGGATGCCCGCCGCTTCCGCTCCCAAGCGTGTCCCCATGCCCCCCGCCAGAATCACCGCCTGGGGCATGGAATCAGGGGCGGCCATTCT
Organism: bacterium; assembly: GCA_035380285.1. Taxonomy (NCBI): domain Bacteria; species bacterium. Next base: position 68,803 of record DAOSXE010000007.1, read on the forward strand.
CCTCCTCCTCCTCCAGCATCTCCCGAACCGAGTTCCTGATCGCCTCGGCCGAATTCAGGCAAGGACGCCAACCGAGCGAGAATATCTTGTCGAGAACGAACCGTACCTTGGGAACGTCCCCCTTCCAACCGCGGTCTCCGCCCGTGTAATCAAGTTCAACCTCGGCAAGCCCCATTTCCTCGATCACGATGGCGGCGATACCGCCGACGTCGATGTAGTCCCCGGTGGCGATGTTGAAAACATCCAACCTCTCCCGGGACCGGTCGAGAACGTGAAGCATCGCTCTCACCACATCGGAAACGTGTATATAGGACTTACTCTGACTGCCGTCTCCGAGTATTTCGAGAGCCTTGGGGTTCTTGTCCAGCTTTCGAATGAAATCATAACCCACTCCGTGGGTCTGACGCGCCCCGACCACGTTGGCGAAACGGAAGATAAATCCCCGGAGCCCGAACATATGGGAAAAAGCGCTGATCATTCCCTCGCCGGCGAGCTTGCTCGCTCCATAGAGCGAAATGGGCAGAAGAGGACCGAAATCCTCGGGGGTCGGAACGAGGCCCACATCGCCGTAAACTCCCGATCCGGATGCATATAAGATGACCGGCACCCCGGTCAGGCGCATAGCCTCGAGGATATTGTAGGTGAGGAGCGTTCCTTCGCGCAGGTCCAGATCCGTCTCCACCATGCTCCGGGCGATATCGGGATTGGAGGCCAGATGAACGACAAGATCGTGCCCGGCCATCGCCCGCCGCAGCGACTCGAGGTCGCCGACTTCTCCCTTCAGGAATCGGAAACCTTCACGGGAACGGACGGCTTTCAGGTGTTCCAGGCTCCCAGAACTGAGATTGTCGTAGACGGTGACCGGACCGCGTTCCATCAAGGCGGCGGCCATATGGCTGCCGATGAACCCGGCGCCGCCGGCGATAAAGCTTCTCATGACTCCGCTCCTCGGCCGGACGCGACCCGGCGGCCGTCCGCCACGCAGGCGTCCATATTAAGATAGCGGAAACTTCCGAACCTTCCGGCCGTCCGGATCCCCCGAGCGGCCAGATGGTCGAAAACGATATTGCGGTTAGCCTCATACTCGAGGTCGTAAACGACATAGGCATGCGGGAAGCGCCTGACCTCCGTCGCGACCACCTCGTCGGGGGTGTAACCGCAGATATCACCGGTCTGGGCGACGACCGTTTCAGCCAGAAAGGAGTCGCTCGCCTTCAGTAGCGGGTGGTCGGGGGGAACGGTAATCTCCGCCACCAGGTGCGAACATCCAGGCGGAGCGTTGGCGGCGGAGAACTGGCTCATATAACAGACCCGGTGAGGGAAAACCCGGGGATCGGGGATATAGATCGCGGTCTTACCCTTCAAAGCTTCCGTTCCTATGCCGACCATGACGGTGATCAGGGAATTGTATTGAAGCGCCGCGGCGGCGGAACGAACCTCGCCGGGGACATCCTCCAAGACCTCGAGAAGATTGAAAACCGGGATAGTGGATATCACCGTTTTCCCCCAGAGCTCACCCGCCCTGGAAACGATTCTCCATCCCCCGTCTTCCTCGACCAGGGACTCGACCGGGAACTCCATCCGCAGATCCTCGACTCCGGAAGCGAGGGAAGCGATCAAGGCCTCGATTCCCCCCCGGGCGGGGTAGGCAAAATTCAACTGGTGCAGATACCCCTCGGTCTCGATCCCTACCGCGGCCCGGGCTATGTCTTCCAGTGGAGGGTCGGGTACCCGCGCCACCCAAAGCAGCGATAAACGGTCGGGGGATCGTTTCCAGATTTTCTTATTGTAGGGAAGCAGGTACTTTTCCGCCAGGGCATCCCCGAACCGGGACCGGAACCATTCGTCGAGGTTGGCGGCCTCCGTCCGCCGGCGCCCGAGAAAGGAAAGGAGTATCTCCAGGCGCTCGGCCGGAGCCAGCGAGAAAATCCCGTTTTCGAACGGGTATTTGACGAAACGCTCCCGGTACCAAATCTGGTTGTTTCTCCTCCCGGAGACCAGATTCCCCTCCAACCATTCCAGGATATCTTTAAGCAACTCCGAGTCGTGGGAGAATAAGATATGGCCGCCGATATCGTAGACGAATCCTCTGCATTCGAAACTGCGACATAGGCCGCCGGGCCGCGAAGCCGCCTCCAGGACCACCACGTCCCCGGGACTAAAACCGGCGGCGGCAAGACCGGCCAGGCCGCCGCCGAGAATCACCGTCTGTCGTTTCTCCATTACGCCGCCTTCCTGAACCGCCAAAAATAACGGATCGTTTCCATGTATCCCATCCGCTTCCAGTTTTTAAACCAGAAGAAGAGCCCCAGATAACGGAATGGCTTAAGCGGAACGGGGAGGTACACCAGCCATTTGAAGTATCTGTAAAACCGGGGGTGTTTAGCAAAAAAATAAAACAGGTACTGAATGTTTTCGATCACGCGGCGCCGGGGGATACGGCAGATGGATTTGGTAAAATAGTTACTGGGAAGGTCTTCAGCCTGAAGATCGGGAGCGATACAGCCCTCCCGGATCGCGATTTCATGGATGCGGGTATGGGGATACGGGAAAAGAAAGCTGCTGAAGGGGTGGTCGACTCCCAGCTCATGATAGAATTCGACCGTTCGGAAGGAATCGGCGGGAGTTTCGGTGGGGAAACAGAACATGGAGGGAGCGTACACTTCGATCCCCCTCTCCTTGACCAGGCCGATCTGGCGGCGGAATTCTGCGTCCGTGAAAGCCTTCTTGTTAAAGAGCTCCCGGCGCTTACTTTCGTTCCCGGTTTCGATCCCGAACTCCACGCTGGCGCACCCGGAGGAAGCGAGCAGATCCGCGATTTCACCGTCGATGGTGCGAGGACCCGCCGAACAGATAAAGGGCAGCCCGATCTCGCGGCGGTAACGGGGTAAAAATCTCTTGATCCATTCCCGGTCCTGCAGAAAAAGATCGTCGATGAAAAAAACCGTCTCGGCGCGCCGATACTGTCTCCGCAGTTCCTGAAGCTCTCGGAGAGCGAAATCGACCGATTTGCGGCGCTGGACCGGGCCCAGTCCCCGGAAGATTCGGTTGAGTTCATGGTTGACGCAGAATGAACAAGGGTACGGGCAGCCCCGCGAGGTGATGTACTGCAGAAGGCTGTCGGATGCCAGATCGGGATAGCGCCTGAAATAAACGCCCCGGTCCTCGGGGAAGGCGTCGAGATCCACGATCAGCGGTCGCAGGGGATTGCGGTAAACCTCGCCTCGGAAACGAACAACCAGATTACCGATCCCGGTCGGCGGCCGGTTCTCCTCCCTCGCTTCCAGGAGTTCCACCATCGCTTCCTCCCCTTCCCCCCGGCAGATTGCGTCCAGAACCGGGTATTCTTCAAGCAGAGCGGGGTGAATGGTGGGGTGAATGCCCCCGGCGATAATGAAGGATCCCGGGCAGGTCCGGCGAATACGAGGGAGCACATCGTTCAACCAGGCCACATCGCTGGAGGTAAGGGTGACTCCAACTACCCCGGGCGCGATTTCCGCGAGTTTTTTCTCAAAGGCCGGTTCGGCGTTTTCGATCAGGATATCCGCACCGTAGCCCGCCTTGATCGCCGCCGCCGCCATCGAAGCCACGCCGGGCAGTGCGAACTTCTGTCTTTGCACGAAACAAATATCCATCCTGTCAAGCAAACGAACGTTGCAGCATGCTCGGCCGGACCGACTCGAGACAAACCGGGGCGTTTCCTGGAATATGTGCCGGACATACCTTGTCAATAACAATGAAGACCGTCATTCTGACCGTCTGGACCGATTCCTCTCCGAATCCGTTTTCGTTATCGTCTCAAGCGGCGCTCCGGGCGACACCATAACTGTCCACTGGAAGAAACGTACCCCGGATTTCGCCTTCGAATCGTGTATACTATAAGTTATTCATCCAACCATGAACCTTGATGATTAATGATACGGCCATTGCTTAGCCAATACCCATGAAAATATTTCAAGCCGTGCCTACTTCCAAATCCTTTCACTTTGCCTGTCTTGCCTGCGCCATCTTCCTGCTCTGGCTCCCGACTTTTTATTTCGGTTTCGGGCACGAAGAGTTCCGTTATCTCCACTACTATTCCCCCGGGGAAGTCCTCAAGGGATTCCGGTCGCACTGGGAACCGTCTCTGACCGAATCGGTGGGATATCGCCCGGGCCATATGCTCCACTACTGGCTTTTCTACCAGGTGGCGGGAAACTCAGCCGCCGCAAATCACGTGATCCAGCTGCTGGTGGAGGAAATCGCGGCGGGAATATTCTTTCTCCTCCTACTCAACCTGGGGGGAACCGTCTCCGCGGCGTTTTGGTCCGTTCTGCTCTATGCCAGCCTGGGAAATACGGCCTGGCAGGTGGCTTGCATCAACAACCGCCAGCACCTGCTCTTGCTACTCTCCTGCGTGGGCATGATCTACTTTTTTTCTCTTTTCCTGGACCGGGCACGGCGGGGATTTCTCCTGGCTTCATACCTTTTTTTCCTGGGAGGACTCATGATCAAGGAGCCGGCCGTTCTTTTCCCCGCTTTCTGCCTGGCGGCGGGAACGATGGTTAAAAAGAAGAAAATCCTCTTGGTCATCAAACCCCTTGTCCCGACGTTCGTCATCATCCTCGTTTATCTCGGCGTCCGCTATTTTGCCATCAGGGAAGCCAGCCGGGTGAGCGAGAGCCCCCCGCCCATACCGATGAACGCGGTTTGGCTTTTGCGGGAATACGGACGGAGCTTGGCGGGCAGCCTGGTTCAGGCGCAGGGGTCGAGGGGTTATGACGTAATGCCCTCCGATGACGAATTCTATGGCTGGTCGTCCTGTTCCTGGTTCGGGTGGGCCGGGGTGGCGCTCCTGCTTTCCTCCGGATTCTTCCTTGTGTGCAAGGAGAACAGGGGGAAGCGGATACTGGCGGCGTGGGCCGTTACCGTGTTCTTGCTGGCCTCGACGCTGACCGCTCTCTGGTATCGAACCAACCGTTTCTTTATCGCCTCGATCGGATTAACCGCATTTCTCGGGTTAGCGGCGGCGGCCGCCTTCCGGTCGACCGAGCCCGGGAACAGGGCGACCGACAAAGTGCTGGGGTGGACCGCCATCGCCGGGCTGGCGGTTTATTGGGGAGCGAATCTTTTCGCTTACCAGGCCACTATTGACCTTCTCTACCCGAACGGGATATGGATAGTGGACCATTGCGCGGTGGAGTTGGTCAACAGCCACGAATACATCCCGGAGGAAATGGAAAAGCTGATGTGGGAAAAAATCCGTCTCTACGGCGATGAGTCGGGAACGAGGCGCGCACGGGAGCTGCGTCATCAAAGAATTGGTGGCGCACCGCACGAATATCAATATTAAACAGGCATACGCGCCTCTTAACAGCGTTCGGGTAGCCCATGCGATCTAAATACCTTCAAGTACTCAAGGACGACATTGCCCGGCGAGGCTTGCGACGAGCGCTGGGAAAGGCGTCGAAATTCGTCGGAGTGCTGGCTGGGGCCAACCTCGGCCGAGCCCTCACCGGGCCGATCTCGGGCGTAATCCTGCTCACCTACCGCTGCAACCACCGCTGCCGGATGTGCAACTTCCCGGAAAGAGCGGTTCCCGACGAAGAAATGAGTACCGAAAAAATTGGGAAACTGATCGACGGCTTTGCCGAGATCGGAACCACGGGTATTTCCTTCTATGGTGGCGAGCCCCTCCTCCGCCCCGACCTGCCGGAGTTGATCGCTCATGCCCGCCGCCGGGGCATGTTGACCCACCTGACCACCAACGGGTTCCTTCTGGATGAGGCCCGGGCCAAGAGCCTTGTGGGGGCAGGCATCGACCTGGTCAGCATCTCGCTGGATGGAGCCGATCCGGAGACCAACGACCGGCAGCGCGGTGTCGAGGGCGCTTTTTCGGCGGCGAAAAGGGCGGTTAAAAACCTGATCGGGGCCAGAGCCGAATCGGGTGCAAGGCCCCGCGTGGCCCTGACCACCACACTTACCCGCGACAATCTTAACCAGGTTGAGGCCATGGTGGAGTTGGGCCGAACCCTGAAAGCGGACAGTCATACCCTCCTTGAAGTCCAGCCGGCCGCGGGCTTGGATAACTCCTTCGCCCCGAAAGATATCCTGAGATTGAAAAACGCCTTACGGTCGATCGAGAAACTAAAAATGCGATACCCCAAATATATAGACAATTCCGAGGGTTATCTGCGGCTGGCCCGGGCGCTTCTGGAAGGGGAATCTGTGAGGTTCAAATGCTTTGCGCCGTATACCGATCTTTTTGTGGACCCGCGCGGGCGGCTCTATCCCTGCAACTGGTTCCTCTGGATGGACCAACCGATGGGAAACTTGGAGCAGAGCAGCCTGCGGGAGATCTGGTATTCGGAAGAAATGCGCCGGATCAGGGCCGGACTGGCGATGTGCGGGCGCTGCAACCACCTATGTCATCGGGAATTGAGCGGGATCTTCAATCGTTTCTGGCTGGGAGAAAAGCCTTCGATCGACTGCCGATTTTAAAAACCCCTACCCCGGCGAAGACGAACCAACTCCTGTCGAAGCACGGGGAATCTTTTCAGGGTCTGGCAGACCACCCGGGGAATCTTTTGTGGAGGCATTCCCTTGGACTTCCCCTCGCGCAGATGATAAACCACCGGCACTTCCCGGAATCTGGAACCTGCGGCGAGCATGCGTAGCGTCAGCTCGGTGGCTATTAAATCCTTGAAAATCAGCGGAGAGGCGGCGGCCCGGAAAAAAACTTCCCGGCGGAAGAGCCGCAGGCCACTGTCGATGTCGGTGGTTTCAACCGTGAAATACCGTCTCACCAACAGGTTGAAGACTTTTGTTATCCATCTCCGGTAAAGCTGGTCGCGGCGGTCCAGCTTGATCCCGATGATCAGATCGGCATCCGAACGGAGCCTTTCCATCCGCCAGAAATTATCGGGGGAGAATTTCCCCCCCGTGTCGCTGAAAAGAATCCACTCGTTTTCCGGGAGCTCCAAAGCATCGAGCAGAGCCTGGATATACCCCTTGCGTTCCGTCCCCTGGACCAGGCGGATCGGCATGGCGCTTGCCAGTTCCCGCAGGAGCTCGCTGGTGCCGTCGGTGCTTCCATCCTCGCTGACGATCAGTTCCGAACCGGGAATCTTCGCGACCACTTCCCAATAATATCCCTCCACGTCACGACGGATGGATAGGACCTCGTTATGGGCGACAAGAACGACAGATACCGGTTCGAAATTCACCGTCAATGTCCTTGAAAAACCGTGCCCGTCAAGCCGTTCTGAATGACAATATTCACCATTATGCCGCCCGATGGAATTTAAGGCCTTATGCCAACTCGGGATTATGCGCTTCCCGGAAACCGGCCATCATTCGCAACCAATAACCCCGATGCCGATCATTTTCCTCAGAAGTTGCCGCGTATTTTCCGAAAAGGAGAGAAGCCAGTACCAGGGGCGTGACCGGAGTTGCATTACTGGAGGTATCCTAAGGCCCTGAGCCGATCCCGGGCCTCGTCGGTCCAACGCTCTTCTCGCCGCGAATATTCGAAACGGGGGATTTTCTTCAGCCATTTTCCCAGTTTGTCTTCCATCCGGGCCGCTCGCGGCCCCTGGGAAAGGGCCTGATTCTCGCTCTCCCGCGGGTCATCTTTAAGATTATACAACTCCGGGCGTTGCTTCTCCCCGACCCGGCGGATGAACCTCCAGGGCCAGACCATCATCCCCTGAAGATGGGGGCTCTCCTCCTCTTCCAATTCGGAGATCAATTCCCGGGGGCGATCGGCCTCCTCGCCTTCCAGCCAGGGCAGCAGGCTGGCCCCCTGGAGAGAGTCGGGTATCTCCAATCCCAGGTAATCGAGGATGGTCGGATAGATATCGATGATGCAGGCCGGTTGCGGCACCGCCTTACCCCCCCACCGGCCTCCGGGGTCCTTCATAATCAGGGGGATGCGCACCGACGGAGCGAAGAGCGAGCGGCCGTGTCCGAGCAGGCCGTGTTCGAGAAATTCCTCGCCGTGGTCAGCGTGAACGATCACCAGGGGGTCGCTGCCCGCGGGGACGACTTCATCGAACAGGCGCCGGATGTAGTCGTCGACATAGTTGATCTCGCTGTCGTAGAGGGCCTGCAGGGCCTCCAGGCGGCGGGGGTCGCCGTGGACTGATTTGGCCCCGGTCCAGTCTTCGTCCATGTGATTCTCGGCCAGGAGGGGGTCGTTCAACAGAGCTTCGTCCTTCTCGTACTCCTCCGCCCAGGGCCGGCGGGCATGGTACGGGGCGTGGGGATCGTAGTAGAAAACCCAGAGAAAATAGGGCCGGCCGGCGGCGAGCTTCTCCCGCAGGGAAAGGGCCAGCTCATGGACCCGATCCGCGGTGACGCTGTCTCCGGTTTCGACGAACGTATCGAAACCCTGATCCCCCCCCGCCCAGACTCCGGCCTGGGGATTGGCGGTTACTCCGAAGGTATGGTAGCCCGCCGCCTTCAAAGATTCGGCCAGGGTGGTGAAGGAAGGGTCTATCTTCATGGGCCAGCGGGTGCCGTCGGGATCGATCAGGTCGGTGGTGTAAACCCCGTGGCTGCGGGGATAGAGACCGGTGAAGAGCGACGCCATCGACGGCCGTGTCCATGAAGTTACGGAATAACAGTTGTCGAACCGCACCCCGGAAGCGGCCAGGGAAGAGAGAAAGGGGGAAGTCGGGCGCCCGTAACCGTAGGCGGAAAGGTGATCGGGGCGGAGCGTGTCGATGCTGATCAGGACGATATCGGGACGTTCCCCCCGGCGCCCGCAACCGGCGGCACCAAGGACCGCCGCGGCCGCCAGCACCAGGATGCCCCCGAACCGGACTCCGCCGGGGCCCCTCCCCCGAGGATTTCTCGGCGCCCGTCCCATCGCTAATCGCGGGCCAGGGCGTCGCGGGGAGATAGAATGGGCTTGTCCACCGGCCAATAGATGCCGAAAGCGGGATCGTCCCAGCGGTACGTTCGCTGGGATTTGCGGTCGTAATACGTCGACTGCTTATACCCGAACACCGCTTCCGGGCTGGTCACCAGATGCGCCACCCCGTGGCCCGGAGGAGAGAGCACCTGAAGACGGTTCTCGGAGGAAAGGGTGAAACTCTCCCACCGCCCGAAAGATGCCGACCCCTCACAGCAATCGACGATGACCAGATAGAACCTTCCGAAAGGGCAGTACACCAGTTTCCAGGTTACGTCGTCGGCGTGGATCCCCCGCAGGACGTGACGGTAGGAGAACGAATAATCGTCCTGAACGAATTCCACCGCAATTCCCGCCCGGTGGTAGAGTTCCCGGTTATAGGTTTCGGTGTAACCTCCGCGGAAATCCTCGGAGACCGTCGGGGGGCGGATGAGCTTGACCCCGGGGAGGCTCGTATCCCTCACTTCCATCCCGGCCATGGTCTTACTCCCCGACCCAGGAAAGTATCGTCTCCAGGTTGGTGGGGTGGTCCAGATCGTGCAGGCGCTGGATATTTTCCCGGCCGCCGTATTGGTAGCAGTACCCCTGGGAAAGGTCCAGCCCCAGCCGTTTTACGGGCATGACGATGCCGGCCGTCTCCAGGGTTTCCAGCACCGCCGAGCCCAACCCTCCCGGAAGCGTATGTTCCGCCAGGGTCGCCACCCGGGGGGCCTCCCCGACTTCGCGGCCCAGGAGATCGGGGTCGATGGGGAAACGGTAAACATCGAGGACTCCGGCGGCGACGCCTTTGCTTTCCAGCTCCTCCGCCAGCTTCAGGGCGCAGTGGACCATGTTGCCGGTGGCGACGAGGAGCAGATCGGATCCGGAGCGAAAACGCCGCATCCCGGAAGAAAAATCGTCGCCGGGGGCGTAGAGCGTGGGCAGCACTTGGCGGTCGAGACGGATATAGGATGAATGATCCTGCCCGCGGGTGATGGCGGCGAAGGCGCGGGCCATGACGCTGTCGGTCATGTTATAGACGCGCAGGTTCGGCAGGACCCTCATGAAAGAGATATCTTCCAGGGTGTGGTGGGTCGGCCCGGAATCGTCGTAACTGAAACCGGCGCCCACGCCGACCACCGTGATCGGCAGATTCATCCCCGCACAGTAGAGCCGGATCTGTTCGTAACAGCGGTAGGTGATGAAGGGCGCGATGGCGTAGGCGTAGGGCTTTTTCCCTTCCAGCGCCATTCCGGCGGCCACCAGAATCGCGTTCTGTTCGGCGATGCCGACGTTGACGAACTGATGGGGGAGGCGGCGGCGGAACTTGTCCAGGGCCGGAGCCGCCATATCGGCGGAAACAATGACCACGTCCCCGTCTTTCAGGGCTTCTTCGTAAATCCCGTCCCAAAAAGCGTCTCTCTGAGTCGGCGTCGTCATTGTCCGCGCTCCTGGTTCAATTCCCTGCGGGCGATTTCGGCCTCCTCGGGTTTGGGAGCGCAGGAATGCCACATGGGATCGTCGGATATGAAGGAAACGCCCTTGCCCTTGACGGTGTCGGCCACGATCATGAGCGGCTTGCTGGTGCGCCGGGACCGCACCCCGTCCAGAGCCTCGAGCAGCTCCCGGAAGGAGTGGCCGTCGACCCGCTTAACCGTCCAGCCGAAGGCGCGCCATTTTTCGTCCAACGGTTCGAGCGCGACCATGTCCTCGGTGAAATCGGTGGCGCAGATGTAGTTGCGGTCGATGATCGCGATTAGGTTGTTGAGCCGGTTGTGGGCGGCGAACATGGCCGTTTCCCAGATCGATCCTTCGTAGTTCTCGCCGTCGCCCAGAAGGGTAAACACCAGATTCCGGCGCCGGTCGTGCTTGGCCGCCAGGGCCATCCCCGCGGCTATGCCGAAACCGTCGCCCAGGGACCCGGCCGTAATCTCGGCGCCGGGAATATCGTGCTGGAGGTGAACCCCGAACTTGCCGTCAGCCTGAATGAAACTGTCCAGGTAATCCTTGGGGATGAACCCCAGATCGGCCAGAATCGGGTAAAGAATAACGCTGGCCTGGCCCTTGCTCAGAATGAACCGGTCGCGGCCGGCCCAGTGGGGATCGTTCGGATCGAACCGGACCAACCCGCCGTAAAAAAGCGTAACCAGTATCTCCGTGCAGGAAAACGACGAAGTGACATGGCCGGTCCCCCCCCGGGAACACATGTCCAGAACCAGATTCCTGATATGGAGGGCTTTATCCTCGAGTTCCCTGATCGAAACGGTCACGATAGCTTCTCCTTCCGCTCCTTCCCCGGTTCCCAGGGGTCGCGCGCCAGCTTGATATCGAGCATACGCCGGATATGTTCGGTAACTTTATTTCCAAACTTCCGCTCGATCAAGGCTAAATATCGGGGGGCGCGGAAATAGGTCTCGAAGGCGCGGTCGCGAAAGGAGAGCACCTCCCGGCCGTCCAGATGCCTGGTCCCGAGGGGCCGGGAGCGCGGACCGTGCTGGGAAAATTCTTCCCAATCCGCGGGGGGCCGTCCCCCGTCTCCTCCGCGCGGTTCTCGGTAAAGGCGCGATCCGGGATACGCCATCACCGAGTAAAAATTGACGAACTCGCAGTTGAGCTCCAGAGCCAGTTCCAGGGTCCGGTTCATGGTGTCGAGATCGTCGTCGGGAAGGCCGAACATGAAATTGCCCAACACGTTGATCCCCGCCGCCTGTACCTGCCCGACCACCTCCCTTACACTGCCGCCATAGCGTTTCCCCGCCCCGGCCCGCACGCGTTCCACCGCCGACTCGATCCCCAGGCAGAGCCAGTTGAACCCGGCCCGCTTCATTTTTTCCAAAAGACGCGGCCTGACCGTGTCCACCCGTCCGTACGCCCACAGGTTGAGGTCGAGGCCGCGATCGAGGAGCAGATCGCAGAACCGCTCGACGCGGCGTTCGTCGAGCAGAAACAGCTCGTCGTCGAGCCTGATGTTGCGGACCCCGAACTCCCCCGCCAGCCGATCGATCCAGGCCATGACGGTCTCCAGCGACCAATAACGGATCCCGGGCCCCCCGAAGAGGGAGTTGGTGCAGCAATACGAGCAGTCGAAGGGGCAACCCAGCGAGGTCTGGAGCGTGGCGTAGGGAGAGCGGACATCGGAAAAATCGGGTTGCCGACTGCGGGAAAAATCCTGAAAACAATGCATGTTGTGGGACCGATACGAGGAGGGAGGGGGAAGAAAATCCCAGTAATCCCTCCCCAGTTCCGCGTCCAGGTCGGCGACCGTAGGCGCGGGAGGAGTCAAGACCGCGCGCCCCCCCTCCAGCCAGGCCAGGCCGGGCACGCGGCTCTTCCCCGTCCGGCTCCGGAGCGCTTCCAGGAGGGCGGGAATCGTCAGGCAGCCTTCGCCCCGGATGACGTAGTCGATCGCCTCTTCCCGCAGGGTCCGCTCCGGGAGGGCGGTGGGATGCAGACCTCCCATCGCCACCGGCAAACCGGGGTCGGCGTTTTTAAGGTCCCGGGCGATCCGGGACGCGGCGGGCATCGTCTGGGTCGAGGCCGAGGGGTGGTGCCCGTAGACCGGGATCGCCACCAGGGCCGGCCCGTAGCGCCGAAGAAGCTCCTCGGCGCTGTTCTCCCCCCACCCCAGGAGGTTGGCGTCGAAGACTGCCGCGGAGCGGCCTGCCGCCTGCGCGTGGGCGGCCAGCATCCCCGTCCAGATGGGGGGGGCGACGGCGGTGAATTCGACCGCCAGGCCCTGGTAGGTTTTCCCCTGCGCGCCGGGATGGATAAACAGAACATCTATCGACATAAGGACCCTCCTCCGCGGAGCGCGCTTCGGAGACGCGGCCGGAGTTATCCGGCGCCGCGCCCGGAACCGCTGCCGCCCCCCCCGGACGGGGGATCCTCGAAACCCCGCTCCTCGCGCACCACGTACCGGGGGCGGCCGCGGACGTCCCGGTAGACCCGGGCCAGGTAAAACCCGACGGTCCCCAGGCCCAGCAGCTGAATCCCCGAAAAAAACGCCGCCGCCGTGACGATGACCGCGGGAGACGAGGGGGCGCGGCCGAAACACCCGAGAATAACCAGGAGTATCCCCGCCAGGATCGAGAGCGCGAGGATCGCGGCCCCGGCCAGAAAGAAAAGAGCCAAGGGCAAAATAGAAAACGAGGTCACCCCGGCGATAAACGTACCCACCCCGCCCCGGAACGTGAGCATGTCCCGGAAAAAGTTCCGAAATACCGGGAAGTGGGACCGCCCGGCCAGGCGGGGCTGCCGCTCGTAATAGACCGGGACCTGCCGAAATCCCAGCCAGGGCACGAGCCCGCGGATATACGGGTCCGATTCCCTCAGTTCGAGCAGCTTGTCGGCCACCCGCCGGGAGAGGAGTTTGAAATCCCCGGCTTCGACGGTCAGGTCGATCTCGGTCGTGAACCCTCTGATGATTTTATAGGCGACTTTCGTGGCCGCGCGGCGCAGAGGATTTTCGCCCTGGCGGCGGGTGCGCACGGTATACACCACATCCGCTCCTTCCCGCCAGCGCGCCACCATTTCGGGGATGACCTCGGGGGGGTCCTGCAGGTCGGAATCCATGTAGACGACCGCGTCCCCGGAAGCGCGGGCGATGCCGGCGAGAATGCCCTCGGCCACGCCGTAAACCCGCGACATGGTGACGATCTTGACCCTGGGGTCGGTCCCGCGGTATTCCTCGAGCAGCTTCAGAGAGCCGTCGCTCGAAGCGTCGTTGACGAAGATCAGCTCGAATTTCGCCGGAATGCCTTCCAGGGTTCCGGTCAGCCGGCGCACCAGTTCCGGGATAACGGCTTCTTCGTTGCGGAAGGAAAGTACGATCGAAATTTCCGGTCCTTGACCCACTGGCGGATTCCTGTCGGTTGCCGGCTCCCTAATCGCCCCCGGGCGCCGTAACGGCATTTCCCCTGAACAATGACGGGGCCGATCGTTGAAATATACGTCTTTTCGCGCTCCGGTACAACCTCAGGAACATCAGCACCAACCCGAACCACCCCGATTTCCTGATCATGGGAACGATCCTCCAGGGGGCCAGGTAGATGCTGACGAAGGCGTCGTTCTGGAGGCTGATCAGATCTTCGGGGGAAAGATCTCCGACCTGCATCACCGCGGAACCGTAGCGCTTGAACTTCGAGAAATCCCCGGTGACGAGCTTGAGCCCATGCTCTCCCTCTTTTGCCATCCGATAGAGTTCGGTTCCCGGATAGGGGACGGCGATACTGAGGTTGGCCTGTTTGATCTCGCGGGATTCGCGCAGAAATCTCATGGTCTCCCGAATGGTTTCCACGGTTTCCCCGGGCAGTCCGATCATGCAGGAGTTGAGGGTTTCGATTCCATACTTGTTGGTCAATCGATTGGCGACGGTATAGCTCTCCAGGGGCACTTCTTTCCTCATGATCCGTCGTATGCGGGGGTTCACCGATTCCAGGCCGAAAGAAATCCTGATCATTCCGGCCCGGGCCAGGGCGGCTACCAGTTCCTCGTCCACCAGGTTGGCGCGGGTACTTCCGTCCAGGGTTACCTTCAGGCCCTGCTCGGTGATGAGCCGGCATATCTCCAAGATGTGCTCCCGGTCGAGGGTGAGGGTGTCGTCGAGAAAGATGAAGTGGGTGATTCCGAACTCTTCCATGATCGCGCGCATTTCCGCCACGACCGCGGCCGGGGAGCGTTTCCTGACCCGCGCCCCGAAGACCTCGGTGCTGCAGAAAATACACTTGAACGGGCAACCCCTGGTGGTCATGACGGTCGCGAACGGCTTCGTCCCCTGCAGGGTTCCGATCCGGTAAAGATCCGAACGCAGGAGATGGCGGGCCGGAAAAGGAATGCTGTCGACGTCCTCGACCGGAGACGCCGGGCCGGTGTAGGCGATCCCCTCCGGAGTCCGGCAAAGGATTCCCTTCACCCGGGAAAGGTCGCCCCCCTCCTGGTAGCTCCGGAGAAACTCGGGCCAGGACGCGTCCGCTTCCCCCACGAATCCATAATCGAAACAGGGAAGAAACGCCTCATCCTTGAGCATGGTGATGTGGGGCCCCCCCACGACCAGGGGGATCTCCGGAAAACGTTTTTTCAGTTGGGAAGCCAGATCGGCCACGATGTGAAAGAAGGTAGTGGTGGCCGTCATGCCGATCAGGTCGGGCGAGAATTCTTCGGTCTCCCGGATGATGTCTTCGGGAGTCTTGCCCTCCACCTGGCCGTCGATGATCCTGACCGCGTGTCCGGCCTTTTCCGCGATCGCGGCCAGGTAGGCCAGATTAAGCGGGGGCCAGGTCGAGGCCTTGCGGGCGAAATGCCCGGGGATGCCGTAGTTTATGGTCCACTGGGGGTAGAGCAGCAGAATCTTCATTCCCGCGCCTCCCGCTTTTCCGCCGTCGGCGGCCGGTGCCCGGCCGGCAGCCCGGTCGATACCCCGCCTTCGCGGGAGCCCGGGCCCAGGGCGTTCCACTCTTCCACCCCCAACCCCTCGTCGTCGCGCGCCGAGGGATCGGCTCCATGCGCCAACAGGACTTCCACCACTTCCGGGTTGCCGTAACTTACCGCATACAGAAGCGCGGTCCTGCCTCCCTGATAGCGCCGATTGACCGCCGCGCCGGCGGACAACAGCATCCGGGCAAGACCGGGCGAACCGGTTTTAACCGCCAGCAGCAGCGGGGAATCCTCGCTGACGGCGTAACCTCTTCGGGTACGGGCGTCCGGGTCGGCTCCAGCCTCGATCAGGAGCGCGGCGATTCCGGCGTCGCCGCGGTATACCGCCTCCATCAAGGCGGTGAATCCATACGTGGGAGTGGAATAATCGACGTCCGCGCCGGCGGCCAGCAGTTCCCGGACCCGGGCGGCGTCCCCCCGCTCCACGGCCGTCATCAGGGGGGACCACCCGGAGGGATCGGGCCCATCTCCCCCCCGAAGCGGGGCTGAACAAACCGCGGCGAGCGCCACCGCCGCCGTGGAGATCGTCATGAGCCGGCTCATTGCTTGAACTTCCCCGAATTGACCGAATCGGGATCGACGGCGGTGACTTCCGGGAAGCCGGAGATCATGCGCTCCGCCCATTCCACCCCCTGCATGGCGCAGTGGTCCATATTCCCCACTTCGTACCTCCAGGCTCCGAATCTACCCCGGGAGTAAACGCCGCGAGATTCAAGTTGTTCCAGAAGGCGCAGCCGGGTGCGTTCCCGGGTTACGGTCGGCACCGGATACCCCCGGGTCACGATCCGGCTCCAGCGGGAAACGACCCTGGCTTTGCCGGGAATAAGACCGTAACCGGCCAGATCGGTTTCGACTTCCTTGACGATCCCGGCCGGATCGGGAGCCGCGCCGATACTGGCGACTTCCGCCATCAAGGACCAGTTGCGGTCCGGATCGGGCACGTTGGCCGGAGAATAACGGCTGAAGTTGGTCACCCGGTAAATCCTGGTTTTCGCTTCCGGGAAATACATCCAGGTGAAGTCGCCCAGGAGGTCCTGCCGTGGGCCTTCGAAGCCGAGCCCCACCACGGCGATGGGAGCGCTGCGCAAATCCGCGCTCCACGAATCCGGCGCTCGAACTCCCGGGGCGGCGCGGAGAATAAATTCGTCGAGGGGCATGGACGAAAAAAGTTTCTCCCAGCGGAAACGGCGTCCGTCGGCCAGGGTCAGACAGCGGTTGGAAAGATCGATCCGCTCCGCCTCCGCGCCGTAGGCGATCCGCTCGGGACCGATGCGGTCGGCCAGAGCTTTCCAGACGGCGCCGGTGCCGCCCCGGACCGGGAACCGGAAGGCGGCGTTGGGGCCCCACTGCCGGCGGGTTCCGGCCTGAAGCATCTCCGCGGAAGGGAGGGCCACCCGATCGCCGAGCCAGTAAATCCCCATCTCCTCCAGGGGGCAGCTCCAGAGGTTCCGGTTGTAGGGTTCCATGAAAAGGCGGGCGATGCCGGTCCCGAACCGGGAACGGATCCATTCCCGGAAATCGGAGGCCGTCGGCGGAGAAACCTCCCGCGCGGCCGCCAGCCCCCGCAGGCACTCTTCGCGCGGGCCCGGGGGGAGCCAGTTGAGGTGGAGCTGGAAGGGATACGGGACCAGGGCGTCGGAGAACCTGATCCAGGCTTCCTGGCGGTGCGGGACCCACTCCTCCGGGGAAAGCAGCGAATCCAGGAGCCGGTCGTACTCGCGGTAATGCGAAAACATCACGTGCCCCCCCACGTCCCAGGTGAAACCGCGGTCGTCGACGAACGAGGCGGAGAGCCCCCCGGGGCGGTCGGAGGCCTCCAGGATCAACAGATCCCGTTCCCCTCGTGCTTCCAAGCTCGCGGCGGCGCTCAACCCGGCCGGGCCGGCGCCGACGATGAGCCATTTGATCGGTCGGATATCTTTCAATTGCCCCTATCCGGACACGTAGTTCAGGTAGTTTTTTCGCGCCCGCCAGAATACCCTGACCACCTCCGGCCAGGAAATAGGTTTCTCCTTCTTATAGCGCCACATCGAGGAAATCACGTAAAGAAAGAAAAACAACCGGGGGCTGGGGATTTTGACCAACCACCGGAAGAAGGGAAGAAGGCGGGGAAACTTCAGAGCCAAGTGGGATATCTTCTGAACCCGTTCGATAATTTCGATGTCCTTGAACTTGAAGACGCTTTTCAGATGGATTCCGAGATAGTCCCGAGCCTTCAGGTAGCTTGGATCAAGTACTCCCATTCCCAGGGCGATCTTCTCGATGCCGGTATTGGGAAAAGGCAACAGCAGGTTGGAGCCCATATAATCGGCCCCCAATTCCTGGTTGAAGATTATGTTTGTGAAAGCTTCTTCCACGGTCTCTCCCGGCAGCCCGAACAGAACCGTGGTTTGCAGCTCCATCCCGTATCTCTTCACCAACCGGGCGCATGCCGACATCTGTTCGTCCGTCACCCGTTTGTTCAGGATTTCGAACCGTTTTTTCTCGCCGGCCGTCTCCACCCCGAAGTTGACCGTATGGCAGCCCGATTCGGCCAGCAGCCGGATAATCTCCTCGTTCGCCGACTGGGGAGTCACGGCGCAGAAATAGGGGAGCCCGACCTCGCGCCGGTAGAGGGAAGCGAACTCCTTCAGCCAGGCCGTATCCATGACGAAAACATCGTCGAGGAAGCAGACGCTGGCCAAACCCCACCGGTCGCGGACGTTCTTGATCTCCCGAACCGTGCGGGCCGGAGATTTCCGGCGCACGTACGGCGATCGCCCCGCGTAAATGTTTCTATAAACCTGATGACAGCAAAAACTGCAGGAGAAAGGACAGCCCCGCGAAGCCATGAAATGCTTGAGCTTTTCCGTGGCCAGGGAGCGGTATTTTCCGTAATACAGCTCCCGGTCTTCCTCCGCCAGGGCATCCAGGTCCGGGACCAGGTTCGGTTCGGGAGAAGCGACCGCCCCCTTCGCCGTTTTGATCCGGAAACCGGGCACGGGCACCCCCCCCCTGCCGCTCTCCAGATTTTCCAGGTACGACGGGAGGGAATAGTCCCCTTCCCCGATACAGACGGCGTCGACCCAGTCATCGGCCAGCATCTCCGGAGAGGACGTCGGGTGAATGGAACCGGCGATAACCCTCACTTTCGGGAGCCGGCGGCGGATTTCGGCGGCGGTCCGGGAAAACCATCGGTATTCCAGAGTCATGACGGGAAGGGCGAGAACGTCGGGAGCGTACCCGACTACGCTCTCGATCACGTCCTTCTCCAGGTCGCCGATAAAAACCTCGCGCGGGTGGCGGCGAGGCAGCGCCGCGCTCAGGCTCATGACGCCGAAGTAGGCGAAGGGGTACTTTTGCAGAAACGCCAGCCTCATCGGGCGGGGGGCGAACGTCCCGACCCGGGACCGCGGGCTCTGAAGAACGCATATGCGATCAGACCCAGGAGAACGGCGACGATTCCCCAGGAAAAGAGCACCGGGAGCAGAAACTCCGCCCGGCGGCTGTTGAAGAAGAATTCGAGCCGGTGCGACCCCGGGGGGACCAGGGCGCCGACGAATATCCGGTCGACGGGAAACGTCGCCGCCGCGGACCCGTCGACCCTGGCTTCCCAGGGGAAAAACCAGTACTCCGAAAACACCGCCACCGCCGGCGCCGGGGTCTCTATTTCCGCGGCGATGGAGGAGTTGGTCCGGGCCACGACGTCGACCCGGCCCCGGGGGGGGCCCGGGGGGGCTTCCAACCCGGAAACGGCAAACCCCGGCTCCAGATAGGCCGCCCCGGCCAGATCGAGACTTTTCTCCTTTAAACGGGCCAGAAACGCTTCCGGGGGCAGTTCCTCGGCCCTCTCCCTCAGCATGATCTCCGCGGGTTCGCAGCCGGGATTGATCCGCAAACGCGGTTCGGAGCCCACCAGGTGATCGAGCCCTCTCCTGCTGGTGTCCTCCTCGTCCCAATCCGAAAAATACCGGTCCAGGTCGACGAAATATTTTACCCGCAGGAGGTCCCATATCGGGTTCGACCAATCTTCGAGCGCGACGGCCTTGATGTCGTTGGCCCGGATGAACTCTTCGTCCAGACAGAAATACGGCCAGATCGGCCGGATGCGGGCGTCGACCACCCCGGGGAGGCAGTAGTTGTGGGAAAAATATCCCGCGATGTCGCGCGACCCGAAAAACGTCCTGTACTCGGCGGCATCGGGCCGGCGGATAAGACTTTCTTCCCGGATGTGGGGGCGGTAAATCTCCTCGAAACCGTAGTAGGCGGTGGGGTCGATGGGATTGTTTTCCTCCAAGGCTCCCCACCAGGCGGTTTTTTCGAAACAGAAAACGGGGATGACCAGCCAGAGCCAGGTTCTGGAAACGCCCCGGAACGCCACCAGGGCCAGGACCGCCCATGCCGCCGCGGCCCCCGCCACCGTCCGCCAGGGGAAAGGCACCGGACCCCAGGTTCTCAGACAAAAAAGGACGACCGGGATCAGGGCCAGCAGCGTTACCGCGGTTCGGTCTTTTTTCGATGTCCCCACCGACTCCAGCGCCCGGGCGATGAGAACGGCATATATGAAATATAAAACAACGCCGGCCCGAACCGGGTGGCGAAGGCCGGTCAATTCCATCACGGAACCGATCGCGGCGCCCAGCGGCGTAAACCGGCCGAACATCCAGAGCACCGCGAAAACCAGGGTCGCCAGAACCGGACCGCGGTAGCGGAACCCGCGGAGATGGACAAGCCCCAGGAGAACAAGCGGGAAAAGCGCCATCGAAAATTCCGCGGTGTTCTCCCAGGGATAATCGGGCCGGGGGGAGAATTCGGTGGAGACGTGAGTCGAGACGAAAGCCGCCGGGGCCAGCGAGAATTCCAGCCGGGCCGACGCGTCTTCTTCGCCCCTGGCCATGGCCTGGTAGGCGTAATATGTGGGAAGCGCCTGAGCCATGAAGATGCCGACCGCCACCAGCGCGATCACGGCCAGGGCCAGCAGGTTCCTGAACCTGCAGCGCCCGCTGAAGAGCGCGGCGAAAAAAAGGAAAACGCAGAAATAGACGCCGGGCTTGACGTCGGCGTTCGTCAGGAAACCGAGGCCCAGCAGCAGGGCCGTAAGCGCTCCCAGGCGGAGACGGCGGTATTTTTCCTTCGCGTCCAGAAAGCGCAGAAACGCCCCGGCGGCCAGGGGGAACAGGGCGAACCCGCAGACGCGTTCGTACCCGTGGCGGATGCCGAAGGCCAGGGTCTGATGGTTGAAGGCATACGCCAGGCTCCCGGCCAAAGCCGGCAGCAACCCCGGCGTCACGACCCGAAGGAAGCCGTACATCGCCCAGACGACGCCGAGCTGCAGCAACGCCAGCACCGCCAGGAGCACCCCGAGAAACGCCCGATCGAAGGAGAGGCCGAACCAGCTCCGAACCCCCAGCAGGAGCCACGTCACCGGGGACTGGATGGGGGCCTGGGGCAGGCGGGGGGTGTATTGGAAGTAATCGGGATCCCAGTAAACCGTGCCGCCCTCCTCGAGAGCCCGGGAATATCCGGCGAGCTGGGCGAAGGTGTCCTTGATCTCATGCCCCAGCATCCCCGCGAACCCCTCCGAAAAATAAGCCGGACCGTAGAAATTTAAAAATACCAGCAGCGAAACCGCCAGCACCGCCAACCATCGACCCCGACCGGCTGTCGCCGCCACGATCACAACCGTCTCCCGATCCGCGGCCGACGGAGGAAATTGCCCAAAATCGTCTGATAGGCTTCGCAGGGAGTCCAACAGTGGGGGCAAGCGCCGGCGGCCACGGCTTCGCGGGCGGAGACACCGGCGGGAGAGTCCCATATCGCCGACAGATCGAACCCCGTTTCCCTCAATTCTCCCAGGGGCCGATCGTACATCGAACAGGGGTAGACCGTCCCGGTCGGCCCGATATAGCAGGAACCGGAAAACGAGAGACAGGGCAATGGGCTGCGCCGGTCGGCGAGATAGCGGGGCACCAGGGAAAGATACCGGTATTCGAGATAGCGGCGCGGGTTTACATGGCTTCGCGTGGGCCGGGCCAGATCGGCGAAGATATCGTTCAAACCGGCCGGCAAGGGAATCTCCGCTCCCCGGTTATTGTAGAAAAAGGACTCGTGGGCCAGGTTGAAATGAAAACAACCCTCCGGGAGCTTTCCCAGCCGAGACTCCACGGCGGCGCGGGTGGCGCCCGGCAAGAAAAAATTTTCCCCGTGGAGGGTCATACCGAAAAACACCTCGACCCCCCGGCGCCGCAAGGCCGCGTAGGTGGCCACCGCGTTTTCCCAGCTCCCTTCCCTGCCCCGAAGCCGGTCGTGCAGTTCCGGGGGACCGTCGAGACTGACGCTGACGATGAATCTTCCGGGAGCGCGGGCTTTCGCGAAAACGCAGACGTCGACGATGCGCTCGACCAGGAAACCGTTGGTGGGGAAATGCAAGAGGGCCAGGCGGGGCAGCCGGCAGGTATCGGCCAGGATCTCCTCCAGATCCGGGCGCAGGCTGATCTCGCCGCCGGTGAAATCGATCCAGTTAAACCCGGGCTGACGCCGGAAAAATTCCCGGATCTCCTCCGGGCTCAGCTCGTCTTCGCGAACGCTCCGCCAGGTCCGGCAGAACCGGCAACGGAGGTTGCAGCGGGAGGTCAGGGAGAACGTCAGCTTATAGGGCAGCTTCGGGCGCCGAACGTTGGAGAGCGCTGCCGCGCGGGCCAGCGCCAGGTAGGAGAGCGGCTTCCTGGCGTTCGGAACCTTCATTTCAGTTTTCTCAACCACCAGTCCTTGCCCAGGTGGATATCGGCGCCGGTTCGGTGGAAGATCTCGTCGAAATCGTCGGCCCAGAGCAGATAGTCGGCCTGACCGGGAATCGGCTGCAAGCCGCGGCGAAACGAGTTGATGGGAATCAGCCGACGGGAGAGTTTTTCCCCGAACAACGGATATTCGAAGCTGTGGGGATTGAGACAGACCGCCACGGTCGCCCCGGGCGGCACCAGTTCCTCGAACTTGCGTACCGGCGGTTCGAAGAGCGGGGCATCCCGGAGCATCTGGCCCAGACGATCCCGACGGAAAACGGAATCCGTCCGGGTCGGGAGGGGCATCAGTTCCGCCCAGTTGCGATCCAGGAGCGGTTTCAGGTAGCGGGCCTGATCGAACCAGATCGGATTGCGGTATTGAAAAAGCACCGCCATGAACGCGGCGAGACAGCCGAGCAGCGCCGCGCCGCCGACGTAAGCTTTCCCGGCCCACCGACGCGGAGGGAAGAGACATCCGACGGTCGGTACCGCGAAAACCGCCGCGTAGATGACGTAATGGCCCCAGGAAGCTCCGCTGAAGGCGAACACGGCGACGTCGATCAGGGCCGCCGCCGCCAGCACCCGGGCCCCGGGGCCCCCGACGACGCCGAACAGAGATAAAAACACGGCCGGCCAGACCAGGGCGAAACCCAGTATCCCCCAGTAGGAATAGTCGGGGTGGCTGACGGGGGGTTTATCGAAATACCAGGCCTTGTCGTAGTACCAGTTGTCGCCTTCGCGGGATTCCAGCGGAAGGCCGGTCCGTTCGATCAGGAGCCGGGGGATATAGCGGATGGCTCGCTGCGCCGCCGGCACCGGGAAGACGGGAAGAAATCCGTCGAGGGAAAGAAAGTCGAGGCCGGTCGCCGCCAGGTGGCTCAGACCCTGTTCGAGCGCCGCGGGCGCGGTCTTACCCTCGACGCTGTTGATCTTGCGGAAGGCCTCGTCCCCCATCGGGTGCCCGAACATTTCCCAGTTCTCCAGGTACCCCGAGGGCAGCGCCAACACGGCCAGCGCCACGAGCGTCAACGCTCCGAATCTGAGCAAACCCGCCCGGCGGCGGTGCGACTGCACCGCCGGACGGACCAGGAGGGCATACGCCGCGACCACCGCCAGGGAGGGCGCGGCCAGTACGATCGAGGCTTTCGTCCCCGCTCCCAAGCCCACGGCCGCGGCCGCCGCGACCAGGTGGGCCGACCGGCCTGTCCGCCCGTAAACCAGCAGCGAGTAAACCAGGATGGCCAGGAGCGCGGCCAGAAACAGATCGCTGTTGGCGGTGCCGGACTGGAGCAGGACCTGGGGAAGCAGACCGAAGACCAGGGCGGAGAAGAGCGCTGAGGCCCGGGTTCGGCCCAGTTCCCAGGTGATCCCGTAAACCATGACCAACGCGGTCCAGTAGGACACGAATTGGACCAGGCCGACCAGGTTTTCGCGTAGACCGGAGGCCAGAAAGGTGAACAGCAGCAGGATTTCGAAATTTTTCTGGGCCAGCACCTGGGTGTACATGTTGGCGTCGTAATAGCCCATGTTCCCGCGCTGGAGCCAGTAGGCGACCCGCGGTAAGCGCGTGACCAGATTGTCCCATATATAGGGAGCGACCCCGACGATGACGATCAAGGTCAGAAGACTCGTACCGATAACCGTCACACCCAGAAATGATAGGATCGCCCGGTCCGGGAGCGGCTGCCCGGCCGGATTTTTCCCGAGCCCGCGGTTCGACGGCAAGCCCCATCCCAGGGGAATATGCTTCGTCCAAGCGATCGCGGCGGGAACCGCCGCCGCCAGCAGCAGCGCGACCGCCCAGCACCACGAGTCGGCCAGCAGGTCCCGCCAGGAAAGAACCTGGGCGACGATGACGATTTCGATGCAGCCGACCAGGAACATCCAGGCGATCCGGGTGACGAAGCGGACGGGACGGAATACCGCGCCCCACATCCAAGACGACGCTACTACGCCCGCAACGGCAATACTTCCTAGAAAAAGCTGCATGATCCCTGCCCGCTCTCTGCAAAACCGCCTCGTGAGCCTTCGCCGGGCCGCGCGGAGACGACGGCAAGGGGGCACCGAACCGGAACGGGCGGTTGAAGTTTCAAGTTTTCCGAAATCATACTTGATGCCGCCCGCGTCCGGCGCGTTTTTTGTAAGCATAGAAGGATATCAAGAACAGTCCCGCCAAGCCCACGGCTCCCAGAACCAGACCGAGATCCGCCCGGGGAGGTCGGAAGACAAATTCCACCGTATGGTCCCCGGTTTCCATTGCGATACCCCGCTGGCAATAGTTTACCCGGCGAACGGGCGTTTCCTTCCCGTCAAGGAAAGCCCGCCAGGCGGGGTGCCATACATCCGTGATTACAAGCATGGCCGGGACCGCGCATTCGGTTTCCAGCCAAATCCGGTTGGGGGAGGAAAAATCGTGGGCCAGCAGTCGGTCGATCTCCTGCAGGCGATTGAAGTCTTCCACGCTGCCCGGCTCCGAAACCCAGGAACGGGGAACGCCCCCCTCCTCTTCCCGGAAGCCGAGGAGGCGGAGGTCGTTTTCGCGCAAGGCGCAGGCCTGGTCGCCGGCGGAAGCCGGACGCCAACGGTTCTGGAAATATACCCGGGGCAGCACACCTTCCGGCGACCAGGACCGTAACGTTTCCTCGCCTCCGGGTGGGGGGGGCAGAAGCAGTTCCTTGACGCTTTGGTTGGGCCAAAATCGGGATTTTTCGTCCTTGATGCGCAGTTCGTAGGGAAAACCTTCGACCAGGGAAGCCACCACCGCCTCATAGCGAGGAATCAGGGGCTTACTGTCGAACCCCAGAGCGCTTAAACTGCCGTCGAACCACGAAATATTGGAAAGAATGGACCGGTAACAACCCCGACGATACAACTCCCCGTCCCACGCTTGCGACCGGCTCCAGCGGGCGATCTCCCGGTAAAACGGGTGCGTCGACGGGCCCGAGTACCTCTGCCCGGAAAGGTCCCGGTTCCTGAAGTTCAGTATGCAGTTCCGGTAGAAGGCCAAGTAACCGAAGGAAAAAATTTCGACCAGGACCAACACTACGACCAGCCTCCCGAAATTCCGCGGCCGCAGCCGGCTTCCGATGCCCAGGATTGTCCCGACCGCCAACGCGCTCAGAAAAGGCGACGTCACGAACCAGGACCAATCGTCGAGAGAGGTCAAGTGACGGAACCCGGGCCCCGCTACTCCCGTCCAGCGGGCGTAGGAAAGCATCAACGCCAATCCGAAAACACCGGAGGCAGCCAGGAGATAACCGGCGGTGAGCCTGCGGATCCCCGATCGAAAAATCTCGTCGAAGAAGGAGACGGACGTCCCCAGCAGGCCGGCCAGCGCCAAGCATTGGATGAACCGGTAGCGGACAGGGTACGGCATGCCGAAAATCGGCACCCGGGCCAACAACCCGTAAGCCGGTGTATACCGCCCGAGCACTATCAGGAGAGAAAGCACGAACATTCCTCCAAAAACCGCCAGGTGCGCCTGGGGGCTGGGGAACTTCCGGGCAATCGAAACCGCACGGTTGCTCCTCAATACTCGAAAACTCAGCAAGGCCAGAAAAGCTACCGCCAGACCGCCCGAGAGATTGGCGTCGTTGAGGCTGCAGGATATGCCGTAAGCAGCTCCCCAGGAGTGGAGACTGGTGAGTCCACCGAAAAGATCGGGGAAGAGGATGGTGGCCAGATAAGCCGGCGGCAGGCTCTGATCGATTCCGGTGAAGCCGCTGATCATCTCCGGGCCCTGCGAAAGCAGGGCGAAACCGTCGGCCATGTTCAACCAGTAAACGGCGGAAAGCAATCCCCCGGTCACGAATATGCAGATTCCGCCTCCCAGAAGGCGCTTAACGATACTCCATCGTCGCCCCCTGACTGCCACCACCGTCCATCCGGCGGCGATCAAGCCCAGATTGATCAGGTTCTGCACGATGAAAGGCATGTCTCCCGAGGGGGAGGCCAGCGCGAAGAAACAACTACCGGCCACCAACCAAACGGGTTTACCCGACCGGGCGTAGCCGAGCCACCCCAGACCGATTAAAGGAAGCCAACTCTGGGTGAACAGATCGGTGGGGGTGGCGGCCATATACGTCATGGTCGGGCTGAACGAATACGCCGACGTGAACACCGTCGCTCCCCAACGGCTGAATCCGAATGCGATCCGGCCCAACAAATACCCGCCCAGGGCGGCCATCAGAAAATGGAGGGCCAGGGGGATTTTAACCGTCCACAGATACAACCCCCCGGCTCCGGAAGGGGCCGCCAGCAAAAACGGCCACTGGAGGGGATACAGCGAGCATTGATAAAACCCGGCGTAATACGGCTTGGCTCCGCAGAAGGTATGCGGATCCCACCAGGGGATCGTTCCCTGCTGGAGGGATCGGGAGACGAATGCCTGCTGGGGGTAGAAGAAACAGGCGATGTCGTCATAAAAAAGTTTCTCCCACCCCGCCAGAAGAGGGAGGCAAAAACCCCCGACCAACAGCACCACCAACACGATCGGCCTGATATTCCTTAACCCCAACTCCGATGACCTCGCTTTATCGTTGCTATGATACCTTATCCCCCGGATACGATAAAGCGGCACCGGCAAGAACAAAACCTGCGGAGAGACGGAAGAAACGGTATTATTGGTTTTACGGACCTTGCAGGTAGCAATGCTTGAGACTGCCGCACAAGCAACACTGAGGGGAAATCGTGCAGGAAACAACCAACGATATGCAGAAAAAGCCCCGGGTTCTTTTTGTCGTCTTTGATACCTTCAAAACCGAGCGCCTGGGAATTCAGATCCTCTCCGCCATCGCCGGGGAACGGGGGTGGGAACGGAAGCTGATTTCCGTTTCCTCGCTTCCCCTGCCCCGGCAAATCGAGGCGGCAGCGGCCTGGAACCCGGATCTGATCGCCTACAGCGCCATGACCTTCGAGCAATACGATCTACAGGCTTTCAACCGGAATTTGAAAAAGGTTCTGCCGGACGCGATTTCCATTTTCGGGGGGCCGCACTATACCTTCAACCCGGAGGAGATGGAACACGACGAGGCTATCGATATCGTCTGTCGGGGAGAAGGCGAAATACCTTTCCCGATCCTGCTGCAGGCGATCGAGGAAGGCTCCGACTACCGAAGCCTCCCCAAATGCTGGGTGCGGCTCGGCGGCGAGATCTTCCGAAACCCGGTGGGGGCCCCGGTTCCCGACCTGGATCGGCTACCCTTCCCCGACCGGGAGCTGATCCCGGAAGAGCCGGGGAGCCGGATCTTCGGAAACTGCCTGGCCGTTCTCTTCGGGAGGGGATGCCCGAACCGATGCACCTACTGCTTCAACGCCCGCTGGAACAAACTGCACTCGGGACATCGAATCTGCCGCTGGCGCTCGGCGGACAACGTGCTTCGGGAACTCCGCCAGCTCAAAGAGCGGTATAACCCGGATTTCATCTATTTCCACGACGATAATATGGCGCTCATCCCCCGATCCGTCTTGGATGAATTCTGCCGACGCTACCGGGAGGAGATCGGGATCCCCTTCCTGGCCCAGTTCCGGGCGGAGATGGTCACCGAGGACTTGGTCCTGGAGCTCAAGAAAGCCGGGATGAAGGTGGCCGCCATCGGGGTCGAATGCAGCGACGAGGGCGAAGCATGGAACCTGCTCAAACGGGGGAACGTCACCAATACGGCGGTCAAAGCGGCTTTCGACATCTTCAATCGGCACAAGATACTCAACTTCTCCCAGAACATGGCCGCCTTCCCGGTCCGGGATCCCCTCAAGAACGATCTGGAGACCATCAAGCTGAATATCCGCTGCCGGCCGACGTGGGCCAGCTTCACCATGCTCCTGCCCCTGCCCAAAACCGAGATTCACGACTATGCCGTGAGGAACGGATATCTGGCCGCCGATGCCTTCGACAATCCGGAGAAACTGCCTTCGGTGTTCACCAACACCGTGCTCGACTATCACAACCCGAACATAACCAGAAGAGTCAACAACCTGCACAAGCTGGCCAGCATCACCGTTAAATTCCCGATCCTCCTGCCCCTGGTAAAACTCCTGATCCGGCTGCCGCTGACGCCTCTTTACCAGTTTCTGCACTTCGCCTGGTACGGCTACTGGAACAGCATCGGTCTTTTCGGGAGCAAGCCTTCGACCCGCCTGATCGTCCAGGGGGTGAAGGCCATCCGCCAATACCGGAAAAAATTCTAGGGAACCGGGCCTCCCGAGAGCAGGATCGGTCCCAACACCTCTACGGGTGATGGGGACTCGATCTCGAACGAGATTTCCTCGCCGGGAGCGGTTGTTCCGATGTCTTCGGCGATCAGCTCGAAAGCATGCTCGTAGACGAGCGGCCGCCACGAAACGACAACCTGGTCTTTGCGGATGACCCGGTACCGTCCGTTCCCCCGCACAACCGCGGCCAGAACCGCGACTCCGTCTTCGGCTGCGGAGACGGTGGCCCGCCGTCTTCCGGGGGCCAGGACGACTTTCTCCGGGAAACCCCAGAAACCGGGCCGGCGGCCTGTCACTCCCTCCGGCCAAACCCCCGACGGGGATGCGCCGGCGGCGCGAAGGGGGGCGAGGTCCCGGGCCTCATCCCGAAGCAGGTCGAAGTAGGAACGGGCCCGATCCAGGTAAACTTCCTCCGGAGTCGACGCCCAAACCTGGAATTCCCGGGGATCGCCCAGGAGTGTTCCTTTCTCGAAGTCTTTGAGGTAGAGCATCGGCGTCAGATAACGGCAGAGAAGCCACGACGGGCTCTCTTCCTTGGTCCACCAGCCCCGGAAGCGCAGCTCGTCCCAGGCTCCCCTCGAAGGGTCGCGGGGCCGGGGATACGCCAGGTAGACCGGGGTCCGCAGGTCGCCGGCACGAAGTCGACGCGACAGTTCGAGGATATTGTCCATGCCGTAGGGAGCCAGGTCGTTTTCCTCGACCTGGGTGACCTCGAACCTGCTGTAGCGGACCGAAAACAGCGCCGGAATCAACAAGACCGCAAGCCAGACCTCGCTCCGACGGGGGGCGGAGACAAGAACCCGGGCGGCGGCGCAGCCGGTGAGCACGCATAGGAGCGCGGTCAGGGGCCGGTTGTAGTAAGTAAACTGGTAGAGGATGTCGGTTCCCGCGGGGAGGAGGACACACCCGGCGAAAAACCCCATGACCAGGGTGGTCAGGGCCGGCCAGAGCAATCCCCGCCAAACTCGGGCTCGCGCCGACATCCAGACCAAGACCGCCATACCGGCAAGCAGCACGCCTTTGGCCCACGGTTCGAAGGCTCCGATCCACCCCGTGAAGCATTTCAGCACATGAAGACTGTTCTTCAGACCGTAATCGAGATTGCGGGAAATCAGGCCGGCAACCGTCTCCCTGGTCTTGGTAAGGGCAAAAGGAGGGTGGTCCTGGTTGTAGCCCAGGCCGGGAAGTACATAAAGAATCACGGTGACGGCCAGGAGGAGGAGAATCAGGCTCAGGGCCCCCAGCGGCAGGCGGGAGCGCCGCAGCCGCGGATAGAAGGCCAGGAGGAAAAGATACATTCCCACCGCCAGATAGCCGTATTCGTCGGTGAACAACCCCAGCAACACGACAAACCCGAACCAGGCGACCCGGCCGGGCCGGGTACGGGGCGAGCAGTCCCGGAGCCGGAGCAGGGCCAGCACGCCCAACAGAAATTCGAGCGTAGCCAGGCTCTTGGTCGGGCGGACCGGAGAATAAAATCCGACTATGGCTTCCACGGTCGTCATCCAGAAGGCCCCCGCGATCAAGCCGGCCCAGGCGTTGCCGGTCCAGGCCCGTACGGACGCCGCGATCGCGGCGCCGATCAAAACCGTGAGAAGCAGATCGAAGGGATACCAGAGAAAAGGCCCGAACCATTCCCAAAGCCGGACATGGATCCGCGGGGTCAGCACCTCGAACAACTGGGCCACCGGCCGGGGACGGTACTCGGTGTCGCCCGCTTCCCAGTCGAAGACCTTGCGCCAGTTGAAATCCGCCCACGAAGAAGAAAGGGCCCCGTAGCGGACGCCGGTCTGAAGGGAACAATAGCGCAGGCGCAGCGGCTCCGGGGTACGTAAGCGCACGGGCACGGCGAGAACCGTGGCTATGAACAAGGCGATACAGGCCGCGGCAAAAAAAACCGCCATGAACCGAACCCGTGGTCGGGACTGGAATTGTTCTTGTCCGAACGCGGCCAAAGTTCCGAGCCGATCCCTTCTCAGTTCAGGTACCCCAGGGCGCGCAGCTGCCGCTACCGCCGGTCCCGGGCATCGGGCGTAATGTCGGGAGACGACTGCGCTTTTTCCAAATCCCGGCAACGCCCGAGGTAGGAGTCCCGCAGGGCGGCGGCGGCTTGGGGAAAATCACCGATCAGGTTGCCCGCCGGGGATCGGTCCCCACCCTCCCGGAAAAGTATCTCCAGGGGGCCGGACGGCCAGGAACCATGCTTCCCGTCTTCGAAAGGATAGTTTATGTACCGGAATTCGGGAGTGAGGAGCGTGTAGCACCACTCGAACCGTTGTGTGTATTTCTCGGGCGGGTACCCGTACTCCGCGATCACCGGGCCCTTCGAGGCCATAGCCGCGGCCACCGTTTCGGAATCGATTTCACCGCCGGCCGCCAACAGTCCGACCAGGCGGAAGAGGCCGTTCATCGAGACCAGAGGATGCCACCGGGACCTTCCCAACTCCCGGCCCGTCACGATCAGGGGCACGTGCAGGACTTCCTCAAAGAGGGTCATATTATGGCCGTAGAGTCCGTATTCCCCCAGCAGTTCTCCGTGGTCGGAGGTCACGATCAGGTAATAGCCGCGGGGCGAGGTCCGCAGGAGCGAAACCAGCTCGGCCAGGCGCAGGTCGATCTGGCGGAGGGAGAGGTCGTACTCGGCGGGGAAATCGTAATTAAAGACCTCTTCCTCCGGTTTCCAATCCGAAAAGGGGTGCAGGCGGTCATGCACGTTCATCCAGTTGATAAAAAGAAAGAGGGGGCCGGCGCGGCGGCTTTGGATAAGAACTTTCTGAAAGTACCGGTACTGGATTTCATCGAGTGTCTCCGGGTAATAGCGATCCAGAAAACTGCCCAGGCGGTTGACGAGCCAACGTCCCAGGTAAGGCAGGCGGTAATTCCAGTACTCGGTGGTGACTGAAAATTCGCACTGATGGGGCTGAGGGCCGAAGTATGTGGTCGGACGGGCGAACCACCGGACCTGGTCGAATCCCTTGTCCGCGGCCAGAACCCAGGTGTTCTCCGTGACCAGCACCGAGTAATACCCTTTTCCCCTCAGGTATTCGGGCAGGGTCCTTTCTTTCTTATACCTCTTCCAGTCCTTCCCGTCGCCGATGTGGTAACCGTGTTCCCGGTAGTCCTTACCGGTCAGGTAAGTCACGTGGCTGGGATAGGTGTAGTTGGTCACGGAAAAAGCGTTGTCGAAGACGATTCCGTCTTCGGCCAGCTTCCGCAGGTGGGGGGTGGTTCCGGGCTGCCCCCCGTAAACCGAGAGGCGGTCCGCACGGGCGGCATCCCAGACATCGACCACTATGTTGGGGAGATCGCCCGATACCGGCCAGGCATAGTACGCGGTTTGGGCGACTATGGATAATCCGCAAGCGCCCAGCAGCCAGAGCGAAATACGGGCCGGGGAAAAGGAGGGCTTTCGCAAAGGCCAGCAGAGGAGAGCGCAGATCCCCCCCCAGAGCAGAAGGGGAAGCACGATTCCCGGGAGCGGGTAGCTGTCGGCGCGGATCCAGCGCTGGTAGACCACGGCGAAACCGCCGACGAGAAAGCAGAGGAAAAAGGCAACATCGCGCACGGCCCCGGCCAGTTCGGATGCCGGAGCACGGCGCAGGCGCCAGGCCCAGAGGAGACCGGTGAGGATGGAGACCGACACCAACAGCCGGATGGCGAAGGCATCCTTCATCTCCGGAAGGCCGTAATTCCGGGCAAGGCCATGCTGCCGCATCCCGACGGCGGCACAATTATAAACGATGAATATTTCCAGGATCAGAACCGCCGCCAGTTGTATTCCGGGGTGAAGAGATGGGGGGATCCCGAAAACTTTGCGAATTATTTCCACCAGCAGGCCTGCCCCCAGAAAAACCGCGCAGCAGACCGCGAGTTCGCCGAGCGCGCCGGCGGGCAGCGCCAGGGCGGGCGCGGCGGAGGTCACACCGAAAAGAACCATGTCCCCGGCCAAACCGTTGAGAACGAGGGCCGGGACCGATGCCGCCAGGCCCAGGCATAACCACGCCCAGAACCAGGAAAACCTCCGCGGCGGCGACGTCATTGGCGGCCCCCACGAAGCGGTTGCGCCGGACGAGGCCTTCTCAACGCTCCTTCTCCAGCAACACCGCCGCGGTCGTGCCCAGGGGAAAAACCACATGCTGCAGGCACCTTCCCTCCAACCGTCCCAGCAGGGTCCAGGTGGCGTTGACGATGGGGTTGGACCTCGTCAGATCGGTACGGCCCGATCTTTGGAATTTTTTCCTCATACCGGGCAATCTCTGGAAACTGCGGACCAGGAGCGCGGGAAAAAAAGCCGTGAGGTGGATGTAGGTTGAACGGACAACCCTGACCGGCAGCCCGCGGCTTAGGGCGGCCAGGGAAGCGCAGGTAAACCGGCGGCAGCCCCCTTCCACGTCGTCGTGGGCTCCGAACAGACACTCGAACGCCGGCTCCGCCAGCAGGATTTTCCCCCCGGGACGGCAGACCCTGGCCATCTCGTCCACCGCGTCGCGGGGGTCTTCGACCGATGCCTGGTGCAGGGTATCCGAGCAGATGACAAGATCGAATATCCCGGCGCCCAACGGGATTTCCCCGGCCCGAGCCTGAACCTTTTCACCCCGTTCCATCAGGTAATGGGAAAGAGCGCTGAATTCGTAATCCAACAGAACCTTTCCCCAGCCGGGTCCATAGAGACGACTCGCGCCCCCGGGGCCGCAACCCACGTCCAGGAGCTTACCGCTCCGACCTACGAAACCACGAACAAAATGAAAAAGAGACCGGTAGTGCGTGCGGAACCACCAGTGCCGATCCGCCAGGGCAACCATTTCGCGATAGATGAATTCCCGGTTCACTTCATTCATGAATGTTCAGTTTGCCCCTGAAGAGCTTCCGGTATCCGCGGAAAAATACGGCGACTAATTTTGCATATTCTCCCAGCGTCAACCGGTAAGGCAAGAGCTTTCGCAGGTAATAGCCATCCAGTGCCCCCCCGAGAAAGTAGAAGAGCCGGTTGGGGGGCAGGCGCAGCACGGCTTTGGAAAAGGGTATCAGGCCGGGGTGGCGGACCAGAAGGGAAAAAAAGCAGGAGAGGTTGTGGATCATATTCCGCTCGGTCCTGCTCCCGAACTTGAGCGGCGACCGGTGATGATAGCCAACGGGTAGGGTGCGCGCATCCCCGTCGTAGTATCCCTCCCTCCGGGCTCGCTCGGTCAACTCCAAACGGGGGTAGGGTATGAACACGGACGCGTTTCCGTAATCAGGTCCAGCGCGCAGGTTAAGCTCGAGAGTTTTCCAGGCCTGGTCGAATCTTTCCCCGGGATAACCGACGATGTTCTCGGTCAGGACCTTGATCCCCCGGCGACGCAACTTGCGTATGGCATCGACGATAAAATTGTCGGGCATCTTCCTTCCCAGGAGGTCCCTCCTCAGATCTTCGTCGCCGCTCTCGACACCGACATGGAGCAGATGACAGCCCGCCGAGACCAGTGCCTCAATCCTGGCGTCGTCCAGGTTGTCGAGACGGACATTGGCCTGGAAAGGGAGGCCGATCCTCCGTCCGTACAGTTCACAGAACTTCAGGGTCCAGGCGGAATCGAGAGTGAAGACATCGTCGATGAAGCAGACCATCCGGATCGACATGGATCGACGCTCGTAATCGATCTCGTCGCAGATATTCTCGGGGTCGCGGCTTCGGTAGATGCTTCCTTCATGGGGGGCATACAAGCGATTGAAGGAGGCATTGAAGCAATACGAGCAACGATAGGGGCATCCGCGGTGAGCCACGAAGCTCTTTACCTTATGGACGCCGAGCAGGGGGAAACGACGAATAAAGGCGCTCCGGTCGGGCCAGGGAAGGGAGTCGAGATCTTCCACCAGCGGGCGGGGCGGAGTCTCGTCGAGCCTCTCCCCGTGTCGAACGACGAAGTTGGCCACCCCCTCGGGAACAACGCCTTCGCCGCGGAAACGCTCGAGGAACTCGGTCAAGGCCAGTTCGCCTTCGCCGCGGCAAACGGCGTCGACTCCCTCCTCCCGGATCAGTTCCGGGAAAAAGGTGGGATGCGGACCTCCGAAAACGCTGATTGTTTTTACGCGGTTGCGGATCGCGCGGTTGAAAGCCAAGGCTGGCCCTTGAGCGCCGGAATAGACGCTGAAGAGAACCGCGGAGGGCCGGTAACGGACCAATTCTCCCAAAGAGGAAGTCGATATCTCGAATATTTCGCACTCGAAACCGGCTTTCTTCAGGGAGGAGAGACAATAGGCCGGTCCCAGGGGGATGGACAGTTCAAGCTTATTGATGACCATGGCCACCTTCACCGGGCCGGTCGTCCCCATGCCTGGAAATAGCCCCCGGAAACCGGGAGGACTACCGGTCCCAGCACCTCGCAAACCCCTTCCGTCTCTATCTCCAACCGCGCGGGCGCATCGGGCGCAAGTCGGAACTCGTAGATACGGAAACTCCAGCCGTACTGCGGGCCCAAGCTGAATTCGCGGGCGCCGGAGAAGGCCGAGAGGCGGAACCCTTTCTCCGCCAACGGCCGTTCCCGGTAATAAACCTCTTCTTCGCCGGAGGCCTGGAGATCGGCGCGCAGGGCGAAGAGGCAGACACCCCCCTCGCTGCGCGGGGGAAGTTCCAATACCCAACGCCCGGGATCAAGCCGCGCGCGGGGAACCGTCCCCAGCAGTCCCGGCTCCGGGAGCGCGGTTACCCGCTCACCGTTGCCCGCATCGAACCATTCCGCTTCCGGAACCGGTTTCAGGAAATCAGCCCGGATTCTGGCCAGATCGTACCAGCCCCGCCGGGGCAAGTCGGCCAGGGAAAGGGCCGCGGATTCGTACCGGGCTTCCGGCAGTGCGGAGAACCGGGAAAAACCTCCGGGATCGCCCAAAAAATCCCCTGCCTCGAACGAGCCGAGGTGCAGGGTGGGCACCATCATCGCGAAAATAAGGGAAGGATCCACGTTCCAGATCCGGAGCATGATGTCCCACTTGGTGGAGATATCGAACCGTCGGGGGCGAGGATACGAAA
This sequence comes from bacterium, assembly GCA_035380285.1. Lineage (NCBI taxonomy): Bacteria > bacterium. The sequence goes on from DAOSXE010000007.1 coordinate 104,081, forward strand.
GATAGACGGGGGGACGGACCCCGTTTTCTGCAAACCTTTCTTCCAGGTGCAAAACGTCTCGGACGTACTCCTGCGCCGGCCCCCGGAAACCGAACCAGTAGGGGAAGGCTTGCATCACCGCGCCGGCGTTAAGAGTGTTGAGCGTACCCGTCACGGCGATCAGGAGCGCAGGGAGGAATCCGCGGAGCGGGACGGCGGCCCGGGCAAAACCGCTGAAGAGCCCGCCGGCGGCTATGGAGAGAACGACCACGATGGGCGCATAGTAGTAGGCCTCGGTCTCGACCGACGCCGGCACGGTGGGGAAAAGGAAAAGAGCGGTGAGCGCGAAAAAGAGAAACGCCCCCAGGCAAAACGGCCAGGCGGCCCGCCAACCCCGGCGGCCGGCCATGAGCAGCAGCCCGGCGGAGGCGCCGGCACCCAGGAGCTGCACGGGGAGGGGGAGGAGCGCGCTCATCCCCCCTTCCTGCCTGGCCAGGTGCTCCAAGCCGGCGAGAAGAAAGTCCGACACCCGTCGTTCCAGAACGCCCGGATTCAAGACAGATCCGGCCAAAGACTCTTCCACCCACGCCCAGGGCGGGGGGGCACCCGTCACTTCCGCGACCAGACGGGGGACAAGGACGAACATATTGAAGAAGGCGATACCGACAACGGCGAGGCCCCCAACCGCCAATTTGCCCCCCCAACCCTTATAGCGATGACGGCGCGTCGCCACGACGAGAAAACAACCCGGAAGCAGGCAAAGGATGGACTCGTGGGAATGAAACCCGAGGAGAAAAGCCAGAACCATCGGGATGAGCGGGCGCCACGCCGGCTGGCGCCGAGGTAAAAGGGCCAGGCGCCAGAATATGAAAGCCGTCATCAGCGCAGCCAGGACCATGTTCATCCTGACCGGATAACACAGATCCAGCAGGACCTGCGACGAGGTCAGCCAGAAAGCCGTCCCCAGGCAGGCCGCCGAAACGGAGTCGAAAAAAGCTTTGACGGCCGCGAATACCGCCAGACCCGTCACTGCCACGATCAGGATGTTGACCGGTTCTTTGAGGAACGGTCCACAACTTCGATAGAGAGGTTGATAGAACTTGGCCAGCAGGCCGTCGAGCAGGACCGTAGGGTACCTCGATTCGTACCCCCCTCCCTGCGCGCGGTTGGCAAAGGGCTTGAGAAAATCCACGCCGGAGACGCGGGAAGCCAGAGGGCCTTCGGTCAAGCCTTCCTGGAGACCGTAAAAGCGGAGCCGGATCGTTTCCGGCTGTTGCCAGTCCAGGGGATGGAAAACGATGAAAAGAACCGCATTGACCATGGCCGCCAGGAGCAACAGCCGGGACGCCCGGACAACGGCCGCGGGGTTGAAGCCCTCTTTCGTCAGACCGGGCATATCCCAGCCTTCACCCTTCCGCGGGCGTGTGCCGTAGGTCCTTCCAGGCGCGGCGGAGGGCCCGGAAAAAACGCGCGCCGGCCAGGGATTTCCCGCTCGCCCCGTCATGCCGGTGCGGAACCGGCACCGAAACGATCCGTTCCCCCCCCCGAGCGAAGACGATGCTGAGCAGGGCGTTGGGGGCGAAAGCGTCCGGACGAACCTTCTTCAGCCCCGTAACCAGCTTATCTCTCCGATAAAGCCGGAAGGGTACGTTGATGTCCCGCAGGAGGCGCCGCGACCAGGGCCAGGTGGCGAAGGGGATAAGGCCCGTGGCGGCGCGGCGGACCCAATTCTCCTGCCTCGATCGACGCCGCCCGAGCACCAGGTCGGCGCGCTCCCGGATTCCCCACAGGCGGGGAAAATATGCGGGATCGACTTCGTTGTCGCTGTCGGCCTGAAACACCCAGTCCCCACGGGCCGTCGCGTATCCCCGGTATATCGTAGGGCCGTGGCCGGAATTGGGTTTGTGTACGACGCTCAGACCGGGAAGGGCACCGGAGGCGGCCAAGCGGTCCAGGACTTCCCCGGTGCCGTCGGTGGAACCGTCGTCGAGAACGATTATCTCTCTACGGAGTCCGGACAGTACTTCTCCCCACTGGCGCAGGGTCGCCTCGATCCCGGCCTCCCCGTTGTAGACCGGAATTACCAGGCTCAGTTCGAGACCGTCCGGACGTGGAACTGCCAGATTTTCTTTTTCATCTGCCGACATCGTATCCGCCCCCGCGGGCGCACCGCTTGTATCGAGCAACATTAATGGAACGACATCGAAAATAAAAGATAAAGCTCGGAGACCGGGAGCAGCGCCCGGCTCCGGTTCGGAGCCCGTGCGGTGCCGGCGGGTCAGATCAGTTTTTTCACCCAGTTCCAGAGGGTGGGGATATTGAGGCTGAAGATGAGGTTGGATTCAAGGTAACAGGAGAGATAGCAGCTGTTGCAGTTTTCGGGCCGGGGGAGTCGTTCCCAGGCCTCGCGGAAACTGTGGGTATAGATGGAAATGCCCCGGTCGGTCTCCCAGGTGTGGGGGCAGAGATGGATGTTCCCGTCCGGGAACAGCTCGCACTGGCTCTGCCAGGCCATGCAGCGATAGCGCCGGGATTTCTTGGAACTGTAGTTCTTCGCGTAGTCCTCCCATTCCAGCAGTTCCCGGAGGTACGACAGGGACGAGCCGATCGGCCGACCCTGTTTTTTCAGCCGGATCAGGGTGCGCAAGGCCTCCCGGTTCTCTTCTTCCGTGGGAAAGAGGTTCTTCATGGCCTCGGGCATCGGGCGGTCCGGAGTCCAGGCCTCGGGGTGGGCTTCCATCACCACGAAATTGGCTTGCGCCTTATTCTCCCGGGCCTGCTCGACGATCCATTCGATATGGGGAATGGTGGCCTTGGTCAGGACGGTATTGGTCCAGAACCTTATTCCCTCTTGTTTCAGGGCGGCGAACGCACGATCGATGGCCGGCACGGCCAGGGGGCCGCACAGGTATTCCCGGACCTGAGGAGGGCCGTCCAGCGAGATCTGAAGCTGATCCAACCGTTTGACGTCCTCGATGAAGGCATCGACCAGGAGGCCGTTGGAAGTCAGGCTGACGAAAAATCCCATCTCCTTGCCGACCCGGATGATTTCCCCGATATCGGGGTGCAGCAACGGTTCGCCGCCGGTCAGGTGGATTCTCTGGGTCCCCAGCGTTTTGGCTTCCCTCAGGACGGACAACAGTTTATCCAGGGGGACCATCGTCGGATCCTGGTGGTCCTGCTGGCAGTACAGGCACGAAAACGAGCAGCGGTTGAGAAGCAGGATATTGATGGTCAGGGGCACCCGGTAGGATGGTGAAAATTTCATCCTCAAGGCGCTGGCGCCGAATCGCATATATTGAGCTGGCTTCATGCTCCGTCCGTTTTTCCCGAATCCGTGGCTGCCTCCAACCAAAGCTCCCCTTCCCGGAGCGGCCCCGACGGCGATTGGGAAATAATATGCGCGGGAGAGGCCCGGGTCAAGGACGGAGCGTTCTGCCGGGTTCCCGCCCCCGTCCCGGGCGCGGCTCGATGAGATACAGGTAATACGAGTTCGGGGGCCAGTACAGGGACTGATGAATCGAAGCCGGGGAATTGCCCGGCCTTTCCAGGAGAACCCTGATTTCCCCCTTGTCCCCGACCGTTTCCCCGGGCTCGGGGTAGAAATTTTTCATCCCCTCCCCCTCGAAACGGCTTCCCCGGGAAATATGCATGTCGATCCAGATCAGGGGAACGGCGACGGAGGGGAAATAATCCCGAGTCACCCAATGAACCCGCCCGGTGGTTCCCTCCAACTTGAACCGGAGGATGGGGCGGGCGCTCCGGAAATCGGCGTCGAGGGCGTCGGCGGGATGAGGATACCCGGGCCACGTAACTTCGGAAAAACTCGGGTTTTCCCGCATCGCCAGCTCGAGGATCTGGATGTTCTGCTCGGAGGCGCAGAGGTCCCTGACCCCGTTTTCCCGCATCAGCCCGGCCAGAATATCCAGATCGAGACGGGGCAGGCGATCGCGGTAAATTCCGGGCAGCGAGAGGGAAAATGGCACCAGCGGCAGCAAACAGCAGATTCCCCCCGCCCACCGGCGGTACCACCGCCGCGACGGAAGGGCAACGAGGACCTGCGCCGTCGCCCACCCGTAGAAAAGGACGAGGACCGGGTGCAGGAAAAGAGTCTGTCTGATTCCCCCGAAAGGCAGCAAGCGTACGGCGTTGGCTGCCAGGGCGGCGCCCACGGCGGCCAGGCTTAAAAAGGCGAGGGCCCCGTCGGCGCGTTTTTTCCCGAACAGAAACAGCAACCCCGCCGTCACCAGCACCGCCAGAAACGGGAAAACGACGGGATTGAGGCCCAGGGGCTGATACATCCCCGGATTAAAGACCGCCGCCCAGTGGTAGGCCAGCAGATCGTAAACCCTCAGGGGAAAATACGACAGGAGAGCACCTAGTCCCGGCGCCGGGCCGGCGGCGGGTGCCGGATAATATGAGGACATATACCAGCGATAGGATTCGCTCCAGGGAATGATCCTCAGCATCCCGTAGAAATGAGCCAGGGAAAATACGAAATAGGCGCCGGCGGGGACGGCCATCGAACGCAGCATATATTTCCAGCGGCGGCGGCTCCCGAAGACCGTGGTCAGGAAACAGGCCGCCGTTATCCAGACCTGGGTATACATCAGGAGTTGGGCAACCAGGGCGGCGGCGGCGAAGCCGCTCCAAGCCGTTCGTGATTCCCGGTGATCATCGAGCCGCACCCAGGCCAGAAGTTGCACCGACGTGGCGAACACAGCCGACGCATACACGTCCGCGAACTGGCCGAAGATAATCCCGACCACGCTGAAGGCGCTCATCAGGGCGGCCGACGTGGCCGCTACCGTGCTCTGCAGACGGCGGCGGGCCACCAGGAATACGGTGCCCGTGCCGAAGGCTCCCCCCAGCGCGGCCAGGACACGGACCTTCCAGACCCCCGGCCCCAGCAGTACCTGAAGCGCCTCAATCAGGGCCGACCAGGCAACGGTCTGACCCGAGGCCACGTATTCTCGGGTATTCCTCCAAAACAGGGCGGCGACCTCCTTCACCCCCCCCCCCTGTAAAGGATC